>JAYVSC010000052.1:0-37090 GCA_043775705.1 Spirochaetales bacterium
GTGCGTTTTCAAGGATATTGCCCCGGTGACAGTCGCCGTGGATGCGGTGCGTCGGGATGGAATCGAAGAGGGGTTTGATCATCTCAAGCGCGTCTCCGCATATGCGCGAGAAATCTTCCCTGCATTCGGGGTGTACCAGATTTTGTCCGGCAAGAAAGCGTATGTAGCTCTCGGTGGTGTCTTCGGGCGTGCAGCGCAGGCGGTTCAATGCTTGTCGTTTTTTTCCGGCCTGATGCATTCTGCCGAGTATGGCGCCGGTGCGGATCCACCCCTCATCGGAGGTGATGTCGAAGGTCCGCGCGCGCAGCCGGGGAAAGACGGCGAATAAAAAGCCCGATTCCGCGCCTACGCTGTTTCCGGATTCTGAAAGCAGGGGAGGGACCACCGGTATTTCTGCCTCGGCGCAGTCGAAGAGGAACTGGTGTTCATCGCGTATGGCTTCTTCGCTCCAGCGGCCGCTCCGGTAAAACTTCACTATATAGGATTTTTCATCGTCATCGGTAAGACCGAAGACGCGGTTGATATAGCTGTTGTAGGGGGTAATGCTCCCGTCAAGAAAGACGCGGCAGTGTTTTTCGACCGCGTCCAGGATAATTTCGGGGGTGAGGTGTTCAAAGGTATTGCCGTTCTGCATCTGACTGCCGTTTTGGGTGTTCATCGCTTTAATCATAGCACATAATGAGGTAAGTGCGGATCCCGATCAGGTTCCTCTTCATCCTCAGGTACGGAAAGTGGAGAAATTAAAGTAATTATCCTTGTTATTCGTCTGTCCTACCGATATACTTAGGGTACTATTTTAAACAGTATGCGGGGGTTCAATGAGTACGAAAACGGTTCTAGTCGTCGATGATTCGCGGATTATGCGGAATATTGTAAAAAATACCTTTGCCGGCATGAATATTCCCTGCCAGTTTGTTGAGGCCGGTAACGGCAAGGAAGCCCTTATTCAGCTGGAACAGCAGGAGATTCACCTGGTTCTGCTTGACTGGAATATGCCGGAGCTCTCCGGCCTCGACTTCCTGAAAAAAATACGGGCAATGGACAAATACAAGAATCTGCCCGTGATAATGGTCACGAGCGAGGCCGCCCGCTATAACGTGATCGAAGCGTTAAAGCACGGCGCTACCGATTATATAATCAAACCCGTGAACGAAAAAAGTTTTCGGGAAAAACTCTCAAAAATCACGATCTAGGAGAAAAAAGTGGAAAAGTATATTCAGCCCTTTGTTGACGTGTGCGAAAGTGTTTTCCGGGACTTTATCGGCAGCGAGCTCATCGCGGAGCGGCCTCATTTTACCGATAAAAACGATTCATTCGACTGGGACATTTCCGCGGTAATCGGATTGACCGGGGAAGCCCGCGGCGCGGTGGTCATATCCATGAAAAAATCCCTGGCCCTGAAGCTTACCGGCGTCCTGACCGGATCCACGCATACCGAGCTTGACGACGAAGTGGTGGATGCCATCGGGGAGATAATCAATATCATCGCGGGAAACGCAAAGCGCGGTCTCGAAGAATCCTTCCGCCTGGTGATTTCCCTGCCGACGATCATCCGCGGGACGAATCACACCATCATATGGCCGAACGAGCAGGCGCGCATCATATGCATACCCTTCAATATTTTCGACACCGAAACCTTTTATCTTTCCATAGCGATAGAAGCCTCGAGCGGGTCCTGATATGGCGGAAAAATCGAAGAATCTTTTTCTGAATATCATGACCAGCGGCCATCCGATCGACTTGAAGGATGACGCAAAGATGGATGTCATTATCCGTTACATCCTTCTCAACTTCCTGATTTTTCTGGGCGGCTCCCTCCTTTTCATCTTCGCTTTTGAAAGCCTGAAGGAGAATGCGCTTCTTCCCGCGGTCTTCGATTTTACCATGGGAGTGATGACCATCACCGGCTTTATCGTGCTCCGCACGAACGCACCCTTCGTGATTTCCGGCCTTCTGACGGTAATTCCGTTCTTCGGCCTGTGCGCCTTTTTTGCCCAGTCCGGCGGGGTTCAGGGCTCGGGCGTCATGTGGAGTTTTTCCTTCCCCATGATGGCGATTTTTCTCCTGGGCATGCGCAAGGGCACCATCCTCTCGCTACTGCTGCTCGGTGTGATCGTGCTGTCCGTTCTGGTTCCGGGTTTTTCGCCGATGAAATTCGCGACCGCCTTCGCGTTCCGCACCATAGGAGTGTACATCCTCATATTCGCGCTGACGATCGTATACGAGCAGACCAAGCTGACCAAGGACCGGTGGGTAGCCCGACTGACTGGAGACCTGAAAGCCGAGCGGGACGAGATCGCTGCAATGAAGGACAACCTGAAGGTCGGTCTTTTCCTGATCAATACCGATTATGTGATCCAGCCCCAGTACTCAAAAGCCCTCGAGGAGATTCTCGGCGAAACGGACTTGAGCGGACAGAATTTCCTCGACCTCCTGAACAATTCCATCCAGGCAAAAGAGCGCGAGACTCTTATGGATTTTTTTACCATGGTATTCAACCGCTCGTATGACGCGGCGATGCTCGAGGACATAAATCCCCTTCATCAGCTTTCGTATGTGAGCCCTTCCTCCCGAACGCAGAAGTCTCTCCGTTGCGCCTTTACCCCGATCAACCGCACTGACGGGAAGGTGTATATCCTCGGAACTATCCAGGATCAAACACATGAGGTCGAGCTTGAAATGCAGCTTTCCGAAGAGGAGAACAAGAGGCAGGAAGAAATGCGCGCCCTCTTCGAGGTGATCCACGTCGAGCCCCGCGTTCTCAATGATTTTATCGAGGATGCCGAGTACGAGTTTGACCGGGTCAACACGATCCTGAAAGACAAGGAACGTTCTTCTCAGAACGTGATGGTCGATATTTTTCAGGCGGTCCACGCGATCAAGTCGAACGCGGTTATCCTGGGACTGGGAAGTTTCAGCACCAAACTGCACGAGCTTGAGGATAAGATACGCGTGCTCCGCGAAAAGCACGATATTTCCTTCCAGGAAATACTGCATATCACCGTTGAGCTCGACAAGCTGATGAAGATCAAGGACGGTTTCAAGGAACTCATTGAAAAAATCATGTCCTTCAATCTGGGTGAAAACCGTATGCAGGAAGAGAACGTCCTGGTTTCGACTCTCGAGCAGGTAATTGAAAAGGCATCCGTCGATTTGGGCAAAAAAGCGAGGCTTGTCGTCACCGATATCAATGCTCAGGCGATCGAAAGCGGACCGCGCCGCATCATCAAGGAAATACTCATGCAGCTGGTGCGGAATTCGATGTACCACGGGATCGAGCATCCGGACAAACGGGTGATGAAGGGTAAAGGCGAGACGGGCGCGATCAATCTTTCGATAGAGCTCCAGGACGGAAAGATTTTCATCCAGCTCACCGACGACGGGCGGGGACTCGATTTTGACGCCATCCGCGAGAAGGCGGAAAAGATGAATCTGATTACCGACAAGAAACTTTTACAGGACAGGAATTCCCTGATTCAAGTGCTGTTCGCCCCGGGTTTCACAACCGCGACTCATGCGGATATGTACGCGGGCCGCGGCATCGGGCTGAACCTGGTACGCGAGCGGATCAAGGAAGTGAAGGGCTCCATCAAGATGCATTCCGAAGACGGGAAGGGGACAACCTTCAAGATCTATATTCCGGTCGAGATCGCCATCTCGCACGGGGCGCAGACCGCCTGAATTCGTTAGGTAACGTCGCTGAAACTCGTACCGATGCGGTTGAACTCTTCGTGGTTTTCCTCAAAGAGCCGGACGAGTTCGGGATCGAAATGAATACCGGACCCGTCATGTATAATCTTGACTACATCCAGGTGGGGAATCGGCGCTTTGTAGGGACGTTCCGAGATGCACGCGTCATATACGTCGGCAATGGCCATGATGCGGGCGCTCAAGGGAATCTGTTCACCGGACAGTCCATGCGGGTAGCCGGTGCCGTCCCATTTTTCATGATGGAATTCGGCGATCTCCCCCGCGATGTTCAGGAACGAATTTTCCGAGAGAATTTTCTGGGTCCGTTTGATAGCCTCGCTGCCGTAAAAGGCATGTTTTTTCATTATCTCGAATTCTTCGACCGTCAGTTTGCCGGGTTTGAGCAGGATGCTGTCCGGAATCGCAACCTTGCCGATATCATGGAGGGGAGCCGAATGCCAGATAAGGTCTATGGTATCAAGCGGATAGGGTATGGTGTTCTTCATTTTTTCAAGCATCAATTTTACGTAGAGCTTCGTTCTCTGAATGTGGGAACCGGTATCAGTGTCCCGAAATTCCGAGAGGATGGCCATACTGCTGATCGTGGTTTCCTGCGTAGTCCTCAGCTGGGCTTCGCTTTTTTTCAGGACAGTCATCGTGTGCCAGAGGTTTTCATCCGTGGCGTTTTGCTCCGCGTTCGTTTCGAGCAGTTCGTCGTTTACCGCTTCCATGCGTTCTATTGTCGCGTTGAGCTCATTGTTGAGCGCTTCCAGAGCTTCGTTCTTTTTGATGATCTGCGCTTCGGCGAGCTTCCGTTCGGTAATGTCATGGGAGTAGCCGGTGGTGCCAATTATTGAGCCGTTCTTGTCGGTAACCGGCGATTTGAAAGTTTCAAACCATTTAATGCCGCCGTCGAAGGGAACGGATTCTTCCGTTACCGCCGGCTTTTCTGACTTGATAACCATGCAGTCTTCATCAATATGCTTTTGCGCCAGATCGACCGGCCAAATCGTAAAGTCATTCCTGCCGGCGAGATCGTCCGGGTTTTCGATGCCGCGGAATTTCGAGTACTTCGAGTTGACCATGAGAAACCTGCTCTCGAGGTCTTTCATCCAGAGCAGACCGGGCTGATTCTCGATGATGGCCGAGAGATAGGACTCTCGGAGGCGCAGCGCTTCCTGTGTTTTGTAGGCTTCCGACACATTCCTGTACACCAGGACTATCCCGGTAATGTCTCCACTTGAGTCCAGGATCGGGGCACCTGATTCGATTATCCGGTGCTCGATACCCGATTTCGAGTTTATCAGGGAGGATTCGTTCGAGGCAAAGCTTCCTTCTCCTTTGAGTGCTTTTTTTACATGGCTTTCAACCGGCACTTTTGTATAGGGATCGATAAGCACGCATATTTTTTCGACCGGCAGCGACAAGGCGTCTTGAATTTTCCAGCCGGTGAGTTCTTCCGCAACCGGATTCATCCGCGTTACATTTCCCTCCGTATCTGTGGAAATCACCGCATCTCCGATGGAATTGAGCGTGGTCCTCAGGTATTCCTTTTCGTCTTCCAGTTTTTTTTGTGCCTCGAAAAGCTTGAAAGCCATTTTTATGGACGCGTCCAGAATGGTAATTCCCGAATTTTTCATCACATAGCCGTAGCTTGTGATTGTTTCGGTTTTTTCGACGATTTCGGGTTCGTTGTGACTTGATAAAAGGACAACGGGTATGTTCCGCTCCAGCAGTATCGTTTTGGCGGCTTCTGTGCCGTCAATACCCAGACCGAGGTCAATGTCCATCAGTATCAGGTCTATCGAGTTCGGGTTTTTAAAAAGCTCAACGGCTTTTTCCCCGGTTCCTGTCGTAATAACCGTATAGCCGCATTTTTCGAGGGCTGTCTGGCGGCCCCATGCAATGATCGCTTCATCTTCTACAAGGAGTATTGTTTTTTTGCCTGAGCTTATCATGTTTTTTTTCCTTAAGTGATCTGTTTTATGCGGATCTAAATTGTTTCGGTGTAGCACACCCGGTTACGACCCGCCTTTTTCGCCTCATACATATTGCGGTCAACCGCCTCCAGCACTTCATTTTCCGTCTCGTGTCCGTCGGCAAAAACAACGCCGATGCTGATGGTTATTTTCAGGGCTCCCGCGCTGGTGACAATACTTCCTTCGGCAATCTTATTTCTTAGGCGCTCAAAGAGGGGAAGTCCGTCATCCCTGGAAAAAAGGGGCATAACCAGCAGAAATTCCTCACCGCCCCAGCGCCCGAAAGTGTCATAGCTGCGGAGGCTGTCCTCGACCATGTGTACAAAACCGCAAAGAACCTCGTCGCCGACCTGATGCCCATGTTCGTCGTTTATTTTCTTGAAATTATCCAGGTCGCAGAAACCGACTATCAAGCCTTCCTGTTTTCGTTTTGCTCTGCTCAGTTCTTTGTTCAATACCGCAGCGATCGCCCTTCGGTTGAGAATTCCCGTAAGGGGATCATGCGAGGATTCATGTTCGAGTGATTCCTGGAGTTCGAGCATCCGTCTGCCGTTATTGATCCGTGCGCGCAGCACTTCATTCTGGCAGGGCTTGAAAATATAATCGTTGGCTCCCGCGTCCAGACCCGAGACTAGTGACTCTTTTTCCGATTTTCCAGTGACCATGATTATATAGGGCGGCGAGTGATCCTTCATGTTGCGTATGTTCTTAATAAGCTCAAGGCCGGTGATGCCGGGTAAATTCCAGTCAAGCAGGATGAACTTTGGCGCGTCTTTTTGCTGCAGAATCCGCCAGGCCTCAATACCGTCATCGCAGGCCATCGGCTCATAACCCCAGCCCAAAAGCAATTTGAAAAGCATATTTCGATATGAATAATCGTCCTCAACGATAAAAATCTTCATCAGCCCCCCCCCCCGTACCGTCATTTATTTATTGTACCATTTATTTATACCTGTTTCAGGCAGGTCTCCCGGATATTTTCATAGATCTGTCAGTAAAAAGTATAAGGGATGGATTTCCTTCTGTCCAATATTTGACTTCCATTGAGGAATCAACAATACTAAAAGCAATACGAAAGAAGAGTAAACAAAATATTCGTTTTTCCGGAGGTCGTTTTTCGTGAAAAAGGCTTTTTTCTTTATATCAGTGTTTTTGATTTCTATAACTCTTATTTCCTGCCGGAACTCCCCTGAAAAAAAGCTTTCTCCCGAAGCCGTGAAGGGCACGATTGATCTCACTCAGTGGAATCTGAAGGAGGAGGCACCGGTATCGCTGAAGGGAGAATGGGAATTTTACCCGAACCAGCTGCTGACCGAAGCCGATTTTACCGGGACGGGGCAAACCCTGAAACCCGAATATATCACGGTTCCCGGCACCTGGAACGACTTTGCCCCTGAAGGCAAAAAGTTCGGAGGCAGCGGTTATGGGACCTATCGACTCCGGGTAATGCTCAAAAATCCGGGAGAGCCGCTTGCGGTCAAACCCGGAGCGATTTTAACCGCGTACCGGCTGTATGTGAACGGAAAACTGCTGAGCAGCCGGGGGGTTGTGGGAACGAGCCGCGAAACCAGTGTGCCCCTGCTGTTGACCGACACCGCGGTATATGAGGGAACGGATACTTCGCTTGACGTGATTCTTCAAATATCAAATTTCCATCACCGGCTGGGCGGTACCTGGGATAAAGTCGAGCTGGGTCTCCTCTCTTTTATAACCGCACGCGACCAGAGCGCCCGCGACGTTGACTTTTTTATATTCGGAGCCCTTCTGGTAATCGGTCTCTTTTATTTCAGCATGTTTCTTTCGCGGAAAAATGATCCGTCTTATTTATATTTCAGCTTGTTTTGCGTATCCATTGCCCTGCGCATGACGCTCCAGAGCGGGGTCGGCTATCTGAACCATGTACTGCCTTTTTTAAGCTGGGAAGTCATCAATAAGCTGGAATATATTACCATGTATACGGCTCTTCCGTTTTTCACGCTCTTTACCCTTGCTTTTTTCAGGGACAGATTCTTGCGCTTGCTTTCTAAACCGCTGATCGCGGTAAGCGGCCTTTTTACCCTTATTACGGTGGTGACTACCTCGGTGTTCCACTCCTGGCTTATTCCCGCGTACCAGATTGTCCTGCTTGTTACCGGTTCCTATATCCTGGTGGTCATGATAAAAAACTTCCGGAGGGATGTCTTTGCGAGGATTTTGCTGCTTGGCACCGGCTTTCTTTTCGCCACGGTGGTTAACGATATTATGTATTCAAACGGATACATCACGAGTGCCTTTCTCGTATCCTATGGGCTTCTGATTTTTATTTTGTTTCAGGCCCTGGTGCTCATGATCCGTTTTATCGATGTTTTTCATTCGGTCGAGCGGCAGAAAAGACAGCTGATCAAAACGAACCAGGAATTCAAGGAAGAGCTCGATAAACGGGTGCAAATTGAAACTGATTTGAAGGCGATGAACGAGCATCTTCTTCTGGCAAAATCGGCGATTATTCTCGGGCTTGCGAAAATAGCCGAGTATCGGGATTCCGATACGGGCTCCCATCTTTCCCGGATACAGGAATTCAACCGGATTCTTGCCCTTGAACTGGTTAATCACCCGAAATACGCGGACTATATCACCGTCGAGTATATCAACGACCTTTATGAGTCTTCAATCCTGCATGATATCGGCAAGGTGGGCGTTCCCGACTCGATACTGCTGAAGCCCGGGAAACTTACTCCGGAAGAATTCGATATGATCAAAAAGCATCCCGGTATCGGCGGGGACACCATCCTGTCGATCGAGAAAAATATACACGCCCAGACCTTTTTAACCCTCGGAAGGGAAATCGCCTATATGCACCATGAAAAATGGGATGGGACGGGCTACCCCAACGGCTTTCAGGGAGAGCGGATTCCCCTCTCTGCCAGAATTACCGCCCTGTCCGATGTGTACGATGCCCTTACTACCAAACGCTGCTATAAAGATGCCTTCTCCCATGAAAAGGCGGTTGAAATCATTGAAGGCGAAAGGGGCAAGCAGTTTGATCCGGATATCGTCGATGCGTTTCTGGCTGTCAAGGAAGAATTTTTGCGGCTCGGCGACATACTGCGCGATATGGAAGGTGTCGTGGAGGAATGGAAAGGCGCTTGAGACAATAGGTATAAAGGGAAGGACTTCAAGAAAGGCTTCAGGAAAGTTCGCTGCAGCATACGCGGTTTCGACCTTCCATCTTTGCCCGGTATAAAGCTTGGTCCGCGGCATGGAAGAGTTCTGTTTCGGTGTCGGCGTGTTCGGGGCAGGAGGCGGCTCCTATGCTCAGCGTAAGGGTAACGTTTTCGGGCTTCACCCCGGGACCGGCCTTGAATTCCAAAAAGAGGGCCGCGATTTCCTCCTGCAGCTTTTTGGCGAGGTTCATTGCCTCTTCGATGCCGCTTTCGGGGAGCAGTATGGCGAATTCGTCGCCTGAGAGCCGCGAGGGAATGTTGTTTTCCCCGACTACCCGCTGAATGGCCGCTCCCGCATTCGTGATTACCGCATCTCCCGCCATCGTTCCATAGGTGAAGTTGATATCCCTGAATTTATCAAAATCGATCATTAAAAGCGAGCATTTTTTACATTCGCCGAAACCCCGTGAAAAACGTGTTTTAACGGATTCCTCGAGAAAACGCCGGTTGAACAGCCCGGAAAGGTCATCCGTCACCGCCCGTCTCCGCGCGATTTCGCCCCAGCGGACCATATCATCCAGAAAGCCGCTGGCCTTGGAGAGCCGCTCTATCATATCTTTAGTCATCGCTTTTAGAAATTTGACGCCGAGCATCGGATAATCCCAGACCATCCTGAAAAAATTGAGGCCGGACAGCACAAAAAGCTTGGAGTCCTCCAGCGCATAGCAGGTACCCGGCCGGCATTCCCCCTCGACCAGGGACATCTCGCCGAAAAACGTTTTCGGGCCAAAGGGTCTGCACTCGCGCCTGACGCCGTTCTGGATCGTCTTGTACAGCCCTATAGATCCTGTGTGGACTATGAACATCTCCGAGCCCGCATCGCCCTGATTGAATATGACGCTTCCCTTCGGATAAATACGCGGTTCCAGAAGGTCTGCAACCGCATCCAGTTCAAGGCGGCTCATGAGGGAAAAAACCGGGAGAAGCTTCAGAAAATCAACTTTTTTCATTGCCTGCCTCCCGAAGCAGAACGGTCCGGTTGCCGCCGGATTTCCACACATCCTGCATCACCTTGTTTGTCTCATCCGCCGCCTGGAGCCAGTTCGGGTTGTCCTCCGGCCAGAATCCGACAGCGATGCTTGCCGTCAGCAAAAGGGATTCACCGCCTTTCTGCTTCGGCACCATCCCGGGAAAGGATGAGTGAATTTCCTTCGTCAGGGCGCGCGCCGTCTTTAAATCCATATTCGGCATGATCAGGCACATTTCGTTGCTGCGCAGGCGTACCGCCCAGCCGCACTTGTTTTTTTTCGTCACCTTTATAAGCAGGGCGGCAATCTTGCCCAGTATGACGTCGCCTTCTGCATGGCCCAGGCTGTCGTTCAGTTCCTTGAATTTATCGGGCTTGACCATCAGTACCGCAGCCGATCCGGGGAGCAGCTGGGGCAGCTCCGAATCCATGTAGGCTTTATTCCAAAGGCCCGTCGGCGGATCGGTATAAATCTGCTTGCGTAATTCCCTGATCCAGGGCGTATTTTCGGAAATGAGCTGGTTTGTGGAGCTGAGCCGCGAGGCTATCATGCTGATTGAGCGGAGGAGTATACGCGAAGCGGTATCGGGTTTTTCGTCGGAAATACGGTCAAAGGTGAGTCCGTCCTGGGGGAAAACCAGAAGCTCCGTTTTTTCCAGGGACAGGGCAGTCGCGTTATACGGGGCATTGATGACAAAATGAAAGTCCCCGAATACGTCGCCGTTCACATACCGGGCAAGTTCCAGGGGGCGCGAGCCGGTTACCGTCGAGGTGATGGAAACGGAGCCGCTCTTGATGATGAAAAACTGCCAGGCTGTCTCTCCGGCGGAAAAGATGATGGTATTGACGGGAATGATCCTGAATCCGGTGCGGGAAGACACATAGGATAAATCATCGTCCAACAGTGTTGAAAACAGCTCAACCCCTGAAATCAGTTTCTTTTTTTCACGTTCGTCACTGGTAAGCTGCTGTTTTTGAGGCACTGAAACTCCTGTTCCCGGTATTAACTATAACAGGGTTGGCTGAATAAATAAAGGATTAGTCGTTTCAATGCGGTTTTACTGTTCCAAACGTCTCAGCGCAACCATGCTGACATCGTCCTCGAAGTGTCCCTGGTTTTTCTGTATATCGCCTGTTTGGGCAAATGCGAAGGCGGCGTCCCGCAGGGATTTCAGCAAACCGGCAGGTTCCTGCATGCTTGACCGGGCGAACACCTCCGAAACGCCGTCCAGGCCGAAGAACTCCCCGTTCTGGTTTCTCGCTTCCACGAGGCCGTCGGTATACAGAAGGAGCGTATCTCCGGGATTCATGTAGAATTCGCTGATGGACGAAGAGGACTCGATATGTTCCGATATGCCGAGATAGGCCGTTTTATCGATCATGTCGTGCAGATGAACCACCTTCCTGTCCTCCTTGCGGTAGCAAAGCCCGATCAGATGCGAACCTGCGTGCACGAAGTTTCCGTTCTGCTCGAGGATCAGAATTTTGGTCATGAACTTATCGCTGCCGATGCGGTCCCTGTTAAGGGTGCATAATACCTTGTTGATTATATCGTAAATTTTGTCCGGCCGGGCTTTCATGCCGAGGCTGATATGGGCCTGGACCGCGCCGTGGAAGGCGGCTGTCTCGATAAGGGCCATGATTCCCGACGGAAGCCCATGACCGGAGACGTCCCCGATACCGATAAAATTGCCGAGCGGCGTCGCCATTACCTCATAACCGTCACCGCCGACCTCGGTGGCCGTTTCCATGAAGGCCGCGACCGAATAGCCCGGCAGGTCGAGGGATTTCGGCAGAATCGAGCTTTGAATGTTTTTTGCGATGTTCATTTCCTGGGACAGGCGCATCGACTCGAATTCACGGTGCTTTTTCTCTTGCTCTTCTTTCAGCTTGGCAAGAAGCAGGCCGACTGAGGTGCCCAGTTCGCGCAAAATCCGCGGCAGCGGGTAACCGGGCTCGTCATCGCATTTCATCAGAATATACACCTGGTAGTCTTCGGTTTCGGCTATTTTATTGTAAAACCAGTTCGTTTCGTCGTAATTGATAAATCCGTCGCCCTTGGTTTCCTCGGAGAGGCGTTTGGCCAAGCCTGGCGCAAAATCTCCGGTGCCCAGCGGATAGGCAGGATTCCAGTACTTGGACCGGATGACATGAAAGTCGCCGTCTTCCCTCCAGAGCGCGAAGCTCTGGTACAGGGCGCAAAAGTTTCCCAGAACTTTCAGGGTACGATTCAAGAGGCTTTCCATGTTGGAGAGGGTGCTGTTGAATTGGTGAAACTTGTTTTCTATAGACTGGTTAATCGTGTAATCGGTATTGTTCAAAATATTGTAGATTTCATCTACGTCAAGCTCCGTTACACCGCGGCGGAACACGTTTTTGCCGTTGCGCAGGATGACCACTTCGTCGCAGAGGTCAAAAATCTGATTCGGGTTGTCAGGAACGAAGAGGATGCCGCAGCCCTTGTCGCGCCTTATTCGCAGCTCGCTCCAGAAGTTTTCGATGGCGTTAACGGGCAGGGCCGAGGTAACCTTCTCTATGAGAAGGTATTCGGATTCCTCGAGCAGACATTGGATAACCGCGAGTTTCTGCTGTTCTTCCCAGGTAAGGGCCTTCACCAGGGTTCCCGGGCTTGGGCTGAAGTCGAATTGGGCGAGCAGGGGCGTGATTTTTTTCATGGTTTCGGAACGGTTGGGCAGCGGCTTTTTTCCGGGCCAGAGTCCAGCCAGGGTGATCTGAAGGTTGTGAAATACGCTTAGGTCGGGAAGAAGCCGTTCGACACCCGGGATTATACTTATGCCGTAGGGGAAAAAGCCCCGATGGGCAACGCTTTTCAGTTTTTGTTCATCGAGTTCGACATCGCCGCTGCTGGGTACGACATATCCTGACAATATCTTGAGCAGGTTCGA
This sequence comes from Spirochaetales bacterium, assembly GCA_043775705.1. Lineage (GTDB taxonomy): Bacteria > Spirochaetota > Spirochaetia > Treponematales > Treponemataceae > Teretinema. Next base: position 12,746 of record JAYVSC010000052.1, read on the forward strand.
GGTTTCCCGGTGATCAAGACTCATCACGCCGGTTATCCTTCCTTTTTGTACTTCAATATCAACTGAACTCAGGATGGTAAGGTTTTCCTTCTGCTTGGCCAGCCGTATTCCTTTAAGCATCGCTGTACTCCTTGGGAAATCGAATAAAATAACCGTGGTACGTTATTATCCAATTCTAATGGTCAAAAAGAGGGAATGCAAGAAAAAATAAATTTTTCATGTTGATTGTGCTGTTCAATCAAGTTATGTGTAGTCCTCGTTGTAGAAATCGATAATTTCGACTAATGCTTGCCTGCTTTCCGGCGTATTGAACATTATCCAGTCATGCACCATGTGCTCGTATTCGTGGTACTCGAAGGGCGAGCGGGAACGCTTAAGCGCTTCGCCCAGGAGACGGCAGTCAGGAAGCAGTAGCTCGTCCTTTGAAACAAAGATCGCAAGATGCCCGAGTCCATCCATGCTTCCATACAGCGGCGAGAGCTCAGGCGCTTTCATGTCCGTGCCGCCCGCATATTTTTTCGCCGCCGTACTAAGAGAGTCAAGATCGAGAATAAGGTCTCGTTCTGCCTGTTCACGGAGCGCCGGATTTGTCATGGAAATATCCACCCATGGTGAAAATAAAACCGATTTAACGGGCACTGGCAATTCCTTTTTGTCCCGGATTTTCTGCAGCAGGACCAAGGCAAGTCCTCCTCCCGCAGAGTCTCCGAACAAAAAAAACAGATGATCCGGATGGGCGGAAACCAGATGTTTATAGGCTTCATAGGTAACTTCGATAGTTTCCTTGTGCGAATGTTCCGGGGCCAGGGGATAATCGATATAGCTGACGTGCGCGAGGGCCTGCTTGACGAGTTTTTCGATCAGGGCTTTGTGATTCGGGCTTGCCTCAGCTACATAAGCCCCGCCGTGCAAAAAAACAATATGATGCCGCACGGACTCCGTCTTGCTGAATACCGTCAGTATCAGGCTTCCCCTGAATTCGGCTTCCGATACCCTGTAATGCGAGCGTGTAAATTTATCCGCGCTGACCGCATGGAAGTTCCGTACCGGGTCCCGGATGAGCCGTGCAAAAACCCGCTTGACTCGAAATATCCGTACGATAAAATTGATGATTGTGTTTTTGGTGCTCATGTGTTCCTCCGCCCGCGGTCAGGTCTTCCTAAGTATAGACCGGAATTGCCGAATGGTGACAGTTTTACAGGTGCAATGTGTTAAAATATGAGAAGCGATCAACCAACCTTGACACATCCCTCCAAGGGTTTTATTCTATTTACTGCACCCCAATGAACTGCCAATACACATGTTGTAAAAAAGAGGTACCATTTATGAGCGATCCCGTAATCGTGAGCGAACCGGTCAAAAAAAATTCCTTTCGGATCTGGTATGAAATTATTGTGAATCCTTTCAGCGGCTTTCAAGCCGTCGGTGAAAAAACCAAAATCGCGCTGCCCCTTATCTGTATCATGGTTTTATCCGTTCTCTCGGCCCTCCTGATCCAGCCGATCATGAGCAGCCCCGTGTATGAAAAGGCAATGCTGGAAATACAATATGCCGCCATCGAAAAACAGCAGGGAACCCCCTTGAGCGATGCCATGAAGGAAACCTACCGTACGCAGCTGACGTCATCGACCACGAAAATGGTCACCCGAATATCGACCCTGGCGGTAAGCCCGTTCAGCTATATGATTTTGCTGCTCATTTCGGCTCTGGTGCTGAAAATATTCGCGTCGCTGGTGAAGGAAAAGAGAAAGTTTGGACTCTTTTTCAGGATTCTTGCGTTTGCCATGATAGTGACCATTGCTCAAGTGCTCATCAAGAATATCATCACGCTAACCGGGGACTGGGCGGCGGCCCTGAAATCGGCGGAAGGCACGCTGGAGTTCGGTCAGGCGCTTACCTCCCCGGTGAGCCTGGCGTCCTTGACATCATCCCGGGCGATAGGCAAAGTTGGTTATTATTTGCTTGATACATTCACCGATATATTCAACTGGCTCTACTATGCGTTTGTGTATGCAGGCTTGACGGCGAGCGCAAAAATTGAAAAACGGAAAGCGCTCATCCTGACGCTGATTTTCGCAGCGACAGGAACAGTCATGGGTTTTCTTGCCATCGCCTTTATTTAATAAAGTTCTTAAAAAACAAGGAACAAATGAAAAAAGATATTTATGTGCTTTTATTAGCCGCCTCGCTTTTCCTTTCGGCTGCGGGGTTAATCTCCGCGCAGGAGACCGGGCTTGATTATTTAAGTGCGGACTCATTTTTATCTCATGTCGCGGAAAGCGCGTATGACTATATCGGAAACGAGGAAAAACTCCATCAGTACCGGGAATCCTATCTGCAGAGCCGGTCTGTTCTCTATCCCCAGCTCAGGGCCAGCCTTGAAAACGGAATGAGCGATACCCTGTATGATTTTTCCAAAAGCACCGGTTTCAAGACCGAAAACCAGAAGGGCAATTCAGTTGCCCCGAAAATCAGCGCATCCCAGATTCTCCCTACTGCCGGCGTCTTGAACGGCGAGGTTAAGGACACCCTGTCCTATATCGATCCCGGTACAGTTGCCGGTTTTTCGCCGGATCCCTACTGGGCGAATAAAATCGACGTATCCGTCAATCTGTCCCAGCCGATCTATTTCAGGAATGCGTATAAAGCGTCCGTTGATTTGCTTGCGAAAAGCAGTCAGTCAAATACACTGACCTACAGGCAGAACAAGAATGCGCTTTTCATTCAGGCCCTGCGCGATTTCTATAGCCTGAAGCAGGCCTTGTACAACCGGCTGCTGATCGAAAACCGGCTGGAGGCTGACAGGGCCTCCTATGCACGGGTGGAAAAGGAATATTCCATGGGTCTCTGGACAAAAAGCGTTTTTGTCAACGCGAAGGCCTCGCTCCTGAAAAGCGAGAGCGACTATCTCCGCCAGAAAAATACGTTCCAGGAATCGCGCGTAAGCTTTGCTTCCATTTATAATTTAAAGGCCCTGCCCGAGGTCACGCCTGTCGTCGATGAGCTTGCCTTCGATTCCGTGACCCTTGCAGACTATGAAAAAGCCCTCGCGGCACACAATCCGTCTCTTGCGATGCTGTCGAACCAGATTGCCATGCTCGACTCGCAATTGATCATTTATGAAAAGGATAACGCGCCTGTTCTCAGCGCGGGGATAAGCTATTCTACCACGACGCCGGTGAAGAAAGGCGAGAACGAGAACCGTGCGGTGAGCGGCTTTGCCGGGGTGTCGGTACGCGTGAGCGACGGCGGAAAATACGCGCATGAGAGAGAAGGCAAGCTCAGCGAGATCGAGGGCGCCCGCAATTCCCTTCTGATCAGCAAGGAGCGAATTCTCGGTCAGGGGCGAAGTCTCTTTCTGTCCCTCGAGCTTTGCGCCAAAAACAAGGAATACTATTCCGTCCTTGTAGAATCGGCATCGTATGAATATGAAAAGGGCATCCTGGATCGGGAGCTCGGGCAGATTACCGACAAAACGTTAACCGAACTCAAGCTGGGTCTCGAGAACGCGCGCCTCGCGCTGCAGCAGAATATCATCGAAAAGAATACCGCGTACCTTGACCTGCTCAATCTGATGGGCGAAGACCTTTTCGTAAGATTGGCGGCGGCTGAAGGTACAGAAATAAAAGGAACAAAAGATGAATAAAAAAGTAATACCGGCGCTCATCATAGTCGCGATCGCCGCCTTGGTGACGGTGAGCATAATCGCGCGAAGCAGGAAGTCGTACATAGAGGTCGAGACTGTCGACGTCGCCCTCGGTGATTTTTCGAAAGAGGTTTCCGCCAACGGCGAGATACGCACCGTGAAGGATTCCGTCGCGGTCGCCAAGGTGAACGGGAATATCAGGCGATTGCACGTGAAGGAAGGGGACCGCGTCAATAAAGGCGATGTCCTCGTATCCCTCGACAGAAAAGACCTGGATTCGCAGGTGAGAAATGCATCGTCATCGGTGGACAATACAAAGATGAGCGTAAGGCGGGAGCTGCTTTCCCTGCGCACCGGCTATACGCAGGCGGTAAGCTCGTATGACAAGGCAAAGCGGGATTTCGAGCGGACGGCGGAGCTGCAGAAAATCGGGTCGGCGAGCGACGAGGAGCTCCGGGTCAAGCAGGATATCTTTTCGGTAGCGGAAGAAACCCTGTCATCCTCCCGGGAACAGCTCAATTTTCGCGAGGGCAGATCCTTGAGCGATACCCGCGAAACTCCCTCTCCCTCTGATGACTCGATAGTCGCTTCCTCGTCCGAGGTAAAACAGGCAGAATCCCAGCTTGGAAACCTGACCGATAATCTTGACAATTACGAGATACGTGCGCTTTCGAGCGGAGTCGCCACAAAAGTAAATGTCGCCGAGGGCGGGGTTGTCGGGATCGGAACCCTGGTTGCAGTCATACTCGATGACGCGAACCTCGAGATCGTTACGAACATAGACGAGGTTGATCTTTCCTGGCTCAAGACCGGACAGACGGCCAGGATAGAATCGGATTCCTTTATCGGCGAAAAGCTTGAGGGGAAAATCGATACAATCGCGCCGGTAATCCAGAAGGTCGGCGACAGCAGGGTATGCGAGATAACCATAAAAATCACGCAGGATGCCAAACGCCTCGCGAGGATCGGCGCGAGCTGCTCCGTCTTTATCGAAGTCGAGAAAAAACAGCAGGTGCCCTCGATTCCCGTCGAGTCGTATTTCCTGAAGGATGGAAAAAGCCTTGCGGCGCTGCTTGTGCCGGGAGACGTTGACGGCACCTTCAAGGTGGTTCTCGCCGAAGTCAAGACAGGCATCCTGGGCGTGGACACCGTGGAGATCGTAAGCGGCCTTTCGAGCGGTCAAAAAATTGTCCTGAAAAAACCGTCGAGCCTGAGCGCCGACGAAATTGTAAAGTTAAAGAAAGTGAAGGATGCCGCCAAAGACAAAGCCGGGGAGCCCGCCAAATGATCGAGCTTCGGGGGATACGCAAGCGGTACACCATGGGGGTCGAGGAAATCTGGGCCCTGAACGGAATAGACATGGATATTGCCAAGCATGAGTTTGTCTGCATCATGGGCGCGAGCGGCTCGGGAAAATCAACCTTGATGAATATGATAGGCTGTCTCGACCGCCCGACGGAAGGATCCTACCTTCTGGAGGGTTTCGACGTCGCAAAGCTCGATGACAGGCAGCTTGCCGAAATACGCAACAAAAAAATAGGCTTTGTGTTCCAAACCTTTAATCTATTGCCCAGAATGACGGCCGCCCGCAATGTCGAGCTCCCGCTTATCTATGCTAATATCAAGGACAAGGAAAGGCGTGCCCTCGCGATGGCCGCGCTTCAGACGGTCGACCTTACTGACCGGGCGAAGCACAAGCCGAACGAGCTCTCGGGCGGGCAGAGGCAGCGTGTCGCCATCGCGCGCGCCCTGGTCAATGACCCGAGCATAATCTTCGCCGACGAGCCGACAGGAAATCTCGATTCGCGGACAGGGCTGACGATAATCGCCCTGTTCCAAAAGCTGCACAGGGCGGGCGCTACGATCGTTATGGTAACCCACGAGATGGATGTGGCGATGCACGCGCAGCGCATCATCTACCTGAAGGACGGCAAGATCGAAGGAAACGAGAAGATAAAAAAACCGAAAAACGCAGAAGAGGCGCTGGGTAAGGTCGCCGACCTGGACACCGATAATCTTCAGGATGCGATACACAAACATGAGTAGGATCTGATGCATATACAGGAAGGCTTTATACAGTGCTTCGAACTGATAGCGGGAAACAAGGTGAGGTCGTTCCTCACGATGCTCGGGATTAATTTCGGCGTCGCCTGCCTTATCGCGATATCCGTCGTCGGTCTCGCGTTCAGGGGCTCGATCGGCTCGGAGATGGGCAAGTACGGCTCCACTCTTTTATGGATACAGGTGAACGGTCAGGCTTACGCAAGCAGGGAGTCGCGCATCCTGATGGATGAGAGGGATATCTCGTATTTCAAGACGGGACTTCCCGGCCTGACCGGCAGCGGATCCCTTTTCGACTCGAGCGACCCCGTCAGCTACAAGGGCAACTCCGCCCGCGTGCAGGTGTACGGGGTCGATACGTCCCACTTTTCCATGTTCAACGTGAATATCGAGAAGGGCAGGGCTTTCGTTCCGGCCGACGTCGATGCCCTGAGTTCCGTCTGCGTCTTGCGCCCGGATATCGCGAGCCAGCTTTTCAAGGCGGAAGATCCCCTCGGAAAGACTATCGTGATCGGCGGAAGGAACGCGGTGGTGCTCGGAGTGACAGAGCGGCAAACCCAGGGTTTTGTCAGCGACGGCTCAGACAACAACACGATATTCGTGCCCCAGATGGCCGTCGCCCGAAAGATATTCGGCGGCTCCAATATAAAATACTGGGTGTTCTTCCTCAACTTCGAGTCGAAGGAATACGTCAATATCGCGCAGGAACGGATAGATCATTACCTTTCGGCCAAATACGGAATGCTCCGCGGGGAAAACCGTTTCCGCATACAGAGGCTCGACACCTTCATCGGCATGGTGGACAAGGTCCTGAATATCATCAGTATCCTGGTGCTGGTCATCGCTTCTATATCCATCGTCGTCGGGGGCTTGGGAATCATGAACATCATGCTGGTCTCGGTGACGGAACGCACCCGCGAAATCGGCATACGCATGGCCATCGGCGCGAGCCGGAAGGATATCCTTGTCCAGTTCATCATCGAAGCGGTAACGCTCTGCCTTCTCGGCGGGGGAACCGGAATTCTCTTCGGGGCGGGCATCGCGGTGATCGTGTGCATGATCCTCAAATGGAAATTTGCCATCTCCGTGGGCATCGTTCTCGGCGCCCTCGCTATCTCAACGACCATCGGGCTTGTCTTCGGCATATATCCCGCGTATAAGGCTTCCAAACTGACCCCGACGGAAGCCCTGCGGTCAGAGGTGTAAATGATAAAAATACTTTTCGCAGAGGCCGTATCGGCCATCATCGCGAACAAATCGCGGACCTTCCTTACCCTGCTGGGCATCGTCATAGGCATCGCATCCGTCGTCACCGTCGTAGCGGCGGGAGACGGGGGCAAGGCTATCATCATGAAAGAATTCGAGGGTCTGTCCCCGACCACTCTTCAGATCATGGTCAACTGGAAGGACTGGAGCGTGAACCGCGCGCTCCAGCAGGAAGCGATGACGCAGAAGGACATCGATGACCTCGAGAAATACACGACAAAGGTAAGGGACATCGCCCCGGTGAACAGCATGAGAACCCTGATCCAGGTCGGGGACGTGCAGAAAAATCTCGACGTGACAGGCACGAACAGCAACTACGTCGGCTTCGTCGAATACGAGCTGGACAGCGGCCGTATCGTCACGGATGACGAGGTGCGCCGTCAGGAAAAAGTCGCCATCATCGGCTATACGATCAAGGAAGAATTTTTTCCGGACAGCGATCCCGTCGGAAAATACATGGTCGCCTTCGGGGTTCCTATCCGCATAATAGGCGTGCTGAAGCGGAAAGAAAAAACCGACAGCATATCGATCTCGAATCCGGATGACGGTTACAACAACGTCATCGTCGTGCCGATCACCGTCTTCAAGCGCCTGTTCGGCGGACAGGGCGATTACTGGTACGTGCTCGCGAAGGCCGCTACCATTAAGGATATCCCCGAAGCCAAGGACGAAATCCTGAAAGTGCTCGCGAAGAACCACGGAAAGTGGGAAGGCAACATGAACAAGTACATGATTTCGGGAATGCAGGAACAGCTGGATATGATAAACAAGGTGATAGGAACCGTCACGATCGGCGTCGCGGTTCTCGCGGGCATCGCGCTTCTCGTCGCGGCGATAGGAATTATGAACATCATGCTGGTGTCCGTGAGCGAGCGCACGAGGGAGATCGGCATCCGCAAGGCGATAGGGGCGAAGGCCAGTCAGATCAGGACTCAGTTTCTCATCGAGACTTTGCTTCTCTGCGGCGGCGGGGGCATCATCGGGCTTATCGTGGCCTGGGGTGCGACCCTTGCTATTGGCTATTTTGCAAAATGGCCCGCGGTGATCAACTGGGGAACGGCCGTTCTGTCTATCAGTCTTTCGCTGATCACCGGCCTTGCTTCCGGATTTTATCCGGCAAGCAGGGCCGCAAAACTCGTTCCCCAGGAAGCCTTGCGCTATGAGTAGCGCGCGCTACGAGTAGTTCCAAGAGGTGATATACATCAGTTTTCCCGCAGCAGGCGCTTCTTTTTTTGTTTTCCAGCTGCCGGGGAGTTTTAGTTCTTTTGCGGACAGTTCGAAATGGCAGAGGGCTATGCCGATATCGATTTTCTGGATTGAAAACTCCTTGAAGACACTGTTGTATACTGGATCGAAATCAAGATAGAAATCGAAGCCATTGCCGTTTTTTATTATGCGCCAGGGCTGCTTGTTCGACGCCGATGGGCCACTGCGCACCGCCTCGAGGACAGTCGCCCATTCGCCGAGCCCTTCTTTCGCGAGAGGCGTTCCCGGAACCGCGTCAAAAAATATAGACCCGAATTCCTTCCGTTTTCGGACCTGCATCACGTTTTGGATAATCCGAATTTTTAACCGTGTTTGATTCGAGGGAATTCCGACCGGAGTAATTGACGGGATGATTTCGTTGTCTTTAAGACTAATCTTGTCGGAAAAGGTTTTCCGGTTGAGAGACCCGCCCAACCAGCAGGTGCCCAGACCCAACTCCGTTGCCTTCAGGATGATCCGCTCCAGGCAATAACCGTAATCCATTTCCGCCCATGGCCCTTTTTCGGCTGCTCCTGCAATATAGTACATATCTCCGGAAATCATTCCGTAGGTACCCAGTTTTTTCAGGCCTTCAGTGCTTGACGCGCTTTCATCCAAAAAAAGAAACCTGACCTTTGTGCCGAAGGGTCCCTCGGTAATGGCGGACATAAAAGAAACAAGGCTGTTCAAGGGGCCTTCCGGAATTTTTTCCGCGCTGTAAGACCGTACGGAAATTCGGGCATTGATGCTTTCAAGTAATGACGTCATATTATTTCTCCTTCTCGAAATTTTGACACCGGCTGAACGCCGATGCATAAAGTACGTTGATATTGCTCCTGATTTCCTCAAGTTTCGCCACTTCGATCGTATAGTACTTGTGAAAGCCGACCCGGTTTGGGATGACGAGACCGATATTTTTAAGGATTTTCAAATGCTGGGAAATCGCTGACTGGCTCACCTGGAGTTTTTCCGCCAGTTCGTTCACGCAAAAACTTTCTTCCTTGCTTCCTGTAAGGAAGCCGATCAGCTGGAGGCGTGTCAGGTCTCCGAGTGCCTTGAATATTTCAACCATTTGCGTCAAGCGTTCGGTATTTTGTTCGTATTCGGTTTTCATTATTTTAGAACACATATTAGTATATTAGTAATAACTAATACGTAAGTCAAGTTGTTTTTTTTGCGTTCCGAAAATGTAATTTTGTTACAGTTTTGTATTTTTAACCAAATATTCAATAACTCAATTCCATCCGGAATGACGTACTCCCGCGAACAAGGGAAATGTCCATTTTGTTTCTTCCCTCCCAAATGTGGTTATCGAAATTTCCATTATATCCATGGATTTTTATTTACCCTACTTGGCATGTTTATTGCAATGACAAGGTATGCGCAAGAAATTCGCCGATGTTTTTTCATACAGCACAGTGGTGTCAAAATGACTGAACATATTTGGATAGGAAACCATATGGAGGTTTTTATGAATCTGCAAAGTACATTGAACAAGATGAAATCGATTCTGTTTGCCATAATCGCTGTCGTCACCCTTGGCGCCGGCCTTGCCGGCTGCGCCGGTCCTGTCACCGATCCGGGAGCAACAAAAGTGACGGGCATCACGCTGAACACAAGCGCCCTTACAATGGAAGTGGGCTCAACCGCACAGCTGGTCGGCACGGTTACCCCGATATCCGCGGCGACTAGAACGATGAGCTGGGCCAGCAATAACGCCAATGTCACTGTTTCGGCCATGGGCCTGGTCACCGCGGTTTCACCCGGCACTTCGGTCGTAACGGTCACTTCAACTGACGGGTCCTTCAAGGACATATGCACAGTTACCGTTCCCGTTCCGATCGTTTTGGTTACCGGTGTTACACTGAACAAGAATATCGCCTCCATTTTAGTCGGCTCGGCCGAGCAGCTAACGGCGACAATCGCCCCGGCCAATGCGGACAACAAGAACGTTGCCTGGTCAAGCAGCAGCGCGAACGCGACCGTTTCATCCACCGGACTTGTTACTGCCTCGGTTCCCGGAAGCGCCAACATTACCGTAACTACCGAAGACGGTTTCTTTACCGCAGTTTGTGCAGTTACCGTGCTGCCGATAAGCGTAACGGGTGTCGCGGTGAACAAGACGAGTACCTCGCTTCCCCTCGGACGGACTGAGCAGCTTGCCGCGACTATCGCTCCCGCCAACGCGACAAACAAGACCGTTACCTGGACAAGCAGCAGCGCGAATGCGACAGTTACCCCGACCGGGGGTCTGGTTACTGCGATATCTTTCGGTTCCGCGACCATAACCGCGACTTCCGTTGACGGCTCATTTACCGCGGCCTGCGTCGTGACGGTCGTTCCCGTGCCTGTAACGAGCGTTTCGCTGAATAAAACCAGCACGACACTCGTCGCCGGCGTTTCCGAAGTTCTGGTTGCGACAATCAATCCCTCGGACGCTGCGAACAAGGCAGTCACCTGGACAAGCAGCAACGAAAGCATCGCCTATGTGTCTTCCGGCCAGGTTATGGGATTGGCTGCGGGCTCGGCGACTGTTACCGTAAAGACCGTCGATGGTGCCTTTACCGCTGCATGCCTTGTAACGGTCACCGGCGCGCTGCCCCATACACTTGCGGAAGTACAGCCTGCCCTGATGGTTCTTCAGGCTGGACTCACTGCCGCCGCCGCGACTACCAATACCGGCGCTGCAGCCTACAATATGGTGTCGATGACCCCGACCATCACGATGACCTGCTATTTCCATAACTACACCGGTTCCGGATATACCCTGAACGGAAACGTGATTGTGAATTATAACCCGGACTACAGCCAGGGCGCGATGAACGGAACGGTTACGTTTACCGGCGGTCTCGTTACCGAAGTGAAGTATATCAATGCGTACTTTACCTTCCCCTATTCGGGATCGGTAGGCATCAAGTTCAGCGACAATACCAGCGGAACAATGAATCTTGCGACGGGTGTTTTTACCCAGAACTGAAAGTGACCGGAATGTCCGTGAAAACGGGCAGGTGAGGCTGTCCCTGAAAGGGGACGGCCTTTTTTTTCTTTTTTACATATCGCCGAGCAAGGGAGTGAGTTTTGAAAACCGTGCGCACCGGTCCCGCACCATCGACTGAATGTGCAGGAACGCGTCCCGGGAATAGAGGCGGCCGCCGATGTCTATTTTATAGGGAGTATACATGCCCAGATCCCAGAGATGGAAACCGCTGGCCGCGAGCAGTTTTCCCAGGGCATAGAGCTGTGCTTTTCCGGAGGAGTTTTCAGTGCGGAAACCGGTCAGGCTGGTATAGCTTGAGCCGACGGTGTATCCTATCTCCCCGGCGATCAACGTTGCGTCTCTCCAAAGTTCCACGGAATGGAGACGCACTTTTCCTTTTTTTTTCCGCGCGCGGGTTTTGGCAAAAAGGTTCACTAGCTCCGGAGAGAGCCAGGAGTCGGCGTGCGTTTCGTTGATAGAGCGGACGCATTGATCAAAGGCACAGTCGACCGTCAGCTGGCAGGAGGCGAATTTTTTCAGGGTGGATTTCGGGATCTGCACATCGCCGGGTTTAAGCAGAACCCGCGCCTGGTGCAGCTTGAGGGCGAGAAGCGGTATACCGGATATATTCACTGCCATTGGCAGAAAGCCGTGATAACAGTAGCGGTGGAGCAGCACCTGCGTAAACCGGGAGCTGAAGCAGAATTCGCTCATCCCCTCCTCCAGACGTTCCCGCAGCCGGGCAATACCGGTTTTTGAATCGATCATGATGAGGTTTTCCGGTACATACGGATTATCGCTTTCCATGGAAGGGAAGTATAGCACATTTCGAAGCGCTGCCATGCAGGAAAGGATGAGAATATTCATTTACTTCCTCCGGTTTACGGACTAGTATGTGAGTATGATATACACTGCATTTGATGCCTTGGCGAATTTTTTCGGCATCAACCGGTCCATGGACCATTTTACCGGGAGGAAATCATGAAAGCCGAATCGATTAATCCGGCGGACGGCAGTTCCACCGGCATATTTCCCCTGCATGAGGGAAAAGAAGTGCCCCGCTGCATCGACTCGTCGCGGATCGCGCAAAAAGAATGGGCCGCCCTGTCCTGGAAGGCGCGCTCAAGGGCGATAGGACGCGTGGGCGCCGCCCTGGTGGAAAGAGCTGACGAGCTCGCCGCCCTGATAAGCCGGGACAACGGTAAGACAAAGGTTGACGCCATCGCCACCGAGATTCTGCCGGCTGCAATGGCCCTCAATTATTACCGTTCGCAGGGAAAGCGTATCCTCGCTTCCACGCGGCCTGCCGGGGGCAATATCCTGATGTTCAACAAACGGAGCCGCCTGCACAAAATACCGTACGGGGTAATCGGGGTTATTTCCCCATGGAACTATCCCTTCGCGATTCCCTTTTCCGAGATCATCATGGGCCTGCTCGCGGGGAACGGCGTTATACTGAAAGTGGCTTCCGATACCCTGGCCGTGGGCCAAGCGCTCGCAGACCTCTTTGCCGATGCCGGCTTGCCCGAGGGCTTGTTTGCCTACGTGAATCTGCCCGGCCGCCTTGCCGGTCCGGCCTTTATCGACGGGGGCATCGACAAACTGTTTTTTACCGGCTCGACGGCGGTAGGCAAGGAATTGATGATCCTCTCGGCGCCTCGTCTGCTTCCCCTTGTCCTTGAGCTCGGCGGAAATGATGCGGCCATCGTCCGCGCCGACGCTGACCTGGAACGCACCGTTTCCGGCATTATCTGGGGCGGATTTTCCAACGCCGGACAGTCCTGCGGCGGGGTGCAGCGTGTATTCGTGCACGAGTCGATATACTTGAAATTCTGCAAGCTCCTGTCGGATCGGGTATTGAAATTACGGGTGGGTATGCCCGACGAATGGGATACCGATATCGGGTGCCTGACTTCCATAAAGCAAAAAGAGGCCGTGGAGGCCCAGATACGGGACTGCCTGAAAAAGGGCGCGCGTATTCTGGTGCAGGCCCCTCTGCCGGAGGGGCTGCAGAGCCGCAATTTCATCGCACCGGTGGTGATGGTGGACGTGAGCGAGGATTCGGTCCTGATGAGGGATGAGGTATTCGGGCCGGTTATCGCCTTGGTTCCCTTTGCCTCCGACGAGGAAGCCCTGATGCGGGCAAACAATTCGCCCTACGGGCTTACCGGTTCCGTCTGGTCAAGAAACCGGAATCGCGCACGGGAAGTGGCGTCCCGGATGAACGCGGGCGCCGTCACGATCAATGATCATCTGATGTCCCATGGATTGGGCGAAACCCCCTGGGGAGGATTCAACGATTCCGGGCTCGGGCGCACCCACGGGGAGCAGGGCCTTTTGGAAATGGTCCGCATCCAGGTGATCGTCGATGACAACCTTCCCTTTGCCGTAAAGGCTATCTGGTGGCATCCCTATTCGGAAAAACTCTATCTGGGACTCCGTGCCCTGATCCGTTTTTTATATGGAAGGAATTTGATGCGCCGCCTGGTATCCCTTCCCCGCGTGCTCGGAATCTTTGTCCGTTATTGGGAACGATGAAAGGATAAAAAATGGGATTGAGCCACTGTTTTTTTTAAAAAACAAATGGTATGTTTAGCATTGTTATATAATGAAAAGTCTGCTTCCGGAGGTTATCATGCTGATTTTACAGTCCATTCTGCTCGGTCTTGTACAGGGTCTGACCGAGTTCATTCCCATTTCAAGTTCCGCCCACCTCGTAATCATCCCCTGGCTCTTTAACTGGACGGATCCCTCCCTGACCGGCATCACCTTCGATGTCGCCCTGCATTTGGGAACCCTGCTCGCGGTCATCGTGTTCTTTGCGTCTGACTGGGGCCGCCTGATCAAGGCCGGCTTTTTAAGCGTCATACAGCGGAAGATCGGCGACGATCAGGACCGGCGCATGGCCTGGTATCTCGTGCTCGCCTGCATCCCGGGCGGCATAGCCGGGGTTCTTCTGGAATCTAAAATCGGCGAGCTGTATCATACCAATCCCATTCCACGCTCCTCGATGCTTTTCATGGCAGTGACGATCGCGCTGCTTGCCCTTATTCTCTTTTTTGTGGAAAAATACGCAAAGCATAACCGTACATTCGGTAAAATCGGGATAGTCGACGCGCTGCTGATCGGGCTCTCTCAGGCGTTCGCCATTATTCCCGGCGTTTCTCGCTCGGGCGCAACCATCACCGCGGGGCTGGCTCTTGGCCTTGAGCGGGATGCCGCAGCCCGGTTTTCCTTTCTGCTGTCGGCTCCGATAATCGCGGGCGCGGGATTGAAAAGTCTGTATGAACTTTCCAAACAGGTCAGTTCAGGCGCGGTGACGGGATCCGAGCTGATCCTTTTTCCGGTGGGACTGATTACCGCCGCGGTCAGCGGTTTTTTCTGCATCAAGTTTCTGCTCGCGTTCCTTAAAAATCATTCAATGCTTCCGTTCGTGATTTACCGGTGGGTTCTCGCCGCAGTCGTACTTGGCGTTGCCCTCTTCCGCGGATAAGCGGAAATAAAAAAGCCTGTCAGTTTTTAAGCTGACGGGCTTTTTTTTGTTTGGGTAAAGTTCTTTCAGGTTAGCGCTGACCCGTCAAACAGGGTTTGTTATGCCAGACCCAATACCAGATGGATAATAAGGAAGCTCAATGACGCGCAGGCAGCGGTGGCAGGGACGGTCAGGAACCAGGCCCAGACAATCGTCCGCGCGGTGACCCAGCGGACTTTGGCCGCCGACTCGACCGCTCCGACGCCCATGATGGCGCCCGAGATGACGTGGGTCGTGGAAACGGGGATACCGAAATGACCGGTCACCTGCAGCACGATGGCGGCCGAGGTTTCGGCGCAAAAGCCCTCGATGGCGTGGATCTTGGTGATTTTCGTGCCCATTGTCTTGACGATGCGCCAGCCGCCGCACATGGTGCCGAGACCTATGGCGGCGTAGCAGGCGAGAGCGACCCATCCGGGCACTTCCTTGAATTCGGGGAGTACGCCTCCGGCGACCAGGGCCAGCGTGATGACGCCCATGGTTTTCTGCGCGTCGTTCGTGCCGTGGCCCACGCAGTAAGCCGACGCGGAAACGAGCTGAAGGTACTTGAATACATCCTTTATTTTATGGGGCCGGATTTTCTGGAAAATGATGAAAATCAGCGTGGTGAAAAACGCCGATCCTAGAAAGCCGATAACCGGGGCGATGACGATAAATGCCATGATCTGGATGATGCCGCCGGAAAACAGACTGCCGAGCACCATCGCCTTCGGTCCGATGGCGGTCAGAGCCGCCCCGAGGAGACCGCCGATAAGGGCATGGCTCGAGGAAGTCGGAAGGCCGAAAAACCAGGTGATGATATTCCATATGACCGCACCCATCAGGGCGGAGAAAAGCATCGGAAGAATCCATGTCGGCGGTATCAGGTCGATGTGAATTACTCCCTTTCCTATGGTTTTCGCGATGGCCGTTCCCAGGGTAAAATACCCGACACAGTTGGCGAGTCCCGCTAGGATGACCGCCTGCAGGGGGGTCAGGGTGCGTGTGATTACAATCGTGGCGATCGCGTTGGCCGCGTCATGAAAGCCGTTCAGGAAGTCGAATACCAGGGCGATACCGATTACCACCAAAAGCATTATGGATATACTCATGCCGGTCAACCCAGCTTTATCATGATGCTGCGGATGATTTTGCCCACGAAATCGATAGAATCGATGATCTGCTCGAGAACCTCGTATACTTCCTTGAATTTGATGATCTCGACCGGTGAAGACGACACGAAAAGGGTGGCCATTGCCTGATGGAAAATATCGTCCCCGCGTTTTTCAAATTCGTGCATAAGGCGGATTATCTGGGGAATTCCCTTTCGGCTTTTCAGGGCATCGATCAGGCTTACGTTTTCCTTCGAGATGCCTACCAGAATATCGCAGAATGACATGACCGCAGGAGGCATTTCGTGGATGCCGTAGATTTCGAGCTTTCGGCTCAGGGAGTTTATCAGGTCGACCGTTATTCCCATCTGCATGGATATACGGTTGATATCCTCGCGGTCAAGCGGGGTGATAAAGGTTTTATCCAGCTCGTCTACCACGGCTTTTTCGATTTTGTCGCCCGATTTTTCGAATTCCTTGATGCTTACCAGGTTTTTGAGGGCTTCGTCATTGTTGAGGGCCTGGAGGTTGGTTACCAGAGAGCGGAATTCCTGGGATGCCATTTGGAGGGTTTCAGCTTGTTTGTTGAGCATAGTATAAAACTTGGTTTCGCGGGGTAACAGCAGGTCTAAAATGTTGAATTTCATCGGAATCCTCATTAGGCGTGAATAGAATTATTAAAATCAGATTAACGTATTGTTAATTTTCTGTCATCAGGTGGATGATCTTTCGCTGGCACAAATCAGCCGTTTTTGGTGACGAAGGACAGGGGAGGCCGGGGGGAAATTCCTGAGTCATTCCCTTGAATATAAGGTGATCCGGTTAAGTCCTGAATCGCTGACGGTAAACAGGGTTCCGTCATGGGAAAGATAGGGATGGCCGAGGAATGAATTGCCGAAGGTTCCGTCAATCTCTTCATGAGACCAGGTTTTACCCTTGTTGCGGCTTTCGAGAAGGAGCCATCCGGTTTTGTTTCCCCGTCGGGCATAGACCGCCATCAAAACCGATTCCCCGGAAGAGGTACGCAGCGCGGAAATATGGAAAATGCAGGCATAGCCTACAATTTCTATGGCCTTGCCGGGTGTCTGCCAGGACTTGCCCCTGTCATCGCTGCGGATAAAGCGGCCTCCGTCATCGATGACGCTCACCACATCGGGGGATGAAGCGCTGAGAGAGGCAACGGGGCCGAAACCGTCAGGCATTATGACAGTATTCCAGTGCAGTCCGCCGTCGGCCGTGACCTGGAGCAGTGTGTCCCGCCCCGCCCAGCCGTTATCGGCGTCGAGAAAGCTCACTTCGTCGAACTGGATGTGATTGATGCCTGTCCAGGTTATGCCTCCATCGTCCGTGCGTGCGATTCCGGCTTCCCCAGAGGTAAACGCTGTTTTTGCATCGAGAATGTCCAGGCCCATCCGACAGCTTACTGCCGTCTTCGAGCCTTTTTGCCAGGAAAGTCCGCCGTCGAGGCTGTAATGGGTTTCTCCCAGAAGGCCGCCGGAAATGCAGTATGAAGCTGTTTCGTAACCGCAGGCAGTCGAGTGGAAAGCAACCGTATAATCCTTTTTCAGTTTCCATTCTGCTTCGGTCTGCACACTTGCGCATCCTGATAAAACCGATATGCCAATAATCGCCATGAGCGCAAGTTTCTTCATATTACTAAACCGCCATTGAAATGAGTATGGCATCGGAGGGGATCTTTTGCCACTAAAATCGGCTATTTTTGTTGACAAAGAGCCGGGGGCAAACCAGAATACACCTACCACTACACAGCAAGGGTGTACCATGAAAAAGCTCGTATTCTGCATTCTGTTCAGCCTCTGTCTTTTTTCGCTCGGCGCGCAAACACTTTCTCTCGACGACGCGATTGCCTCATCCGCGAAGAAAATCGGGGAATCTCTGGAAAAAGGAACGAGGGTCGCGGTTTTGAACTGCACTTCGTCGTCTCCAAAGCTGGCCGTATATGTGCTGCAGGAGCTTGTCTTTGCCCTGGTCAATTCGGGGCGACTGGTTGTGGTGGAGAGGGAAGACCTCGCCCTTGTCAAGGATGAGCTGCAGTTCCAGATATCGGGAGACGTGAGCGACGAGTCGGCTCAGTCAATCGGCAAGATTCTCGGGGCAGAGGTTATAATTTCCGCTTCCTTCGACGAGACTTTTCACCTTCGTGTAAAAGCAATCGCCGTAGAAAGCGCCCGCCTTCTGGCCGTCACTTCAACGGCGGTGGAAAAAACGGGAAAGGCGGAGGTACTTTCCGCCAACCTGGTGCTGGTGCTTGACTGCTCGGTGACCGGAGCCGAGGCGAGCCTAGGGTCAACCCTGAGCGGCCTGATGGTGTCTGCGGTCAGCGGCGCCCCGGGATTCCGCGCGGTATCGAATGAATCGCGCCAGAAGGCACTGGGGGAAGTGAAGACTTCTCTTGCGGACCTCGCTGATGAAGGCACGCGGGCGCGCCTCGGCAAAGTGACGGAAGCCGCGACAATACTGCTGGGCAAGCTTTCGCTCGAGGGCGGGCTTTGGTTTTTCACCGTATCTCATGTCAGCGTTGCAACCGGTTCCATTCTCTCGAGCAGCACTGAAAACTACCGTTCGCCGGGAACCCTGCTGGAAGGGGCGTCAGGCCAGATACTGCGCTGCCTCGGCGTCCAGCGCGCAGCCGACGACCGCCGGGTAATAACGGTGTCGAACATGACGGAACTCCTTCAGTCTATCGGCAGCGACCGCATCATCAAGCTGCTTCCCGGCGAATATGACTTGACCGAGGGGTATCAGGTGAAAAACAAGTACGTGACCTGGGTTGACGAATACGACGGACCCTGCCCCGTGATCAAATCGGTATCCAACCTGGCCCTGATAGGCGAGGGCGATGCGACGATCATGATAAAGCCCGCTTACGGCTGGGTTTTTTCCTTTGATACCTGCACGGGCATCCGCCTCTCCAGCCTGATTCTCGGACACACGGTCCCGGGCACCTGCCTGGGCGGCGTGCTCCGCTTCAAGAACTGCGATGACACCGAGATACGCTCCTGCGAGCTCTACGGAAGCGGCACCTACGGGCTTGGACTCGAGCGCGCGACGGGTTTTATTATGGAGGACTGCATCGTGCGCGACTGCACGTATGGACTTGCGACCATCGAGCGGAGCAGCGGCCTAACCTTTATCGATACCGTTTTCAGGGAGACGGGGGAATATGACTTGATTTCGGTCAGTTCATCCGACCATATGCTGTGGAGCGGCTGCCGCTTTGAGGATAATTGGGGTCCGTCCCTCTTTTATGTGGACGATGAGAGCCGCGACCTGCGCTTGACTGGCTGTGCCTTTACCGGCAACAGGGTGGCCTCGTTCTGCAATAAAAAAGGCTCCCTCGATGTGGAGGGAGCCGTGTATAAGGGCAATCAGTTCAAGCCTTATGGGAAGTGATGCCTATGCCGAAGGAGAAATCTTTTCCTTTTTGTTTTCCATTATCGATTTCGCGAAAAAAAAGCCTATCGCCCCGAAGGTAATGACAGGGGATACCCAGCTCGGGATATGAAAGCCGAATCCGTGAAGGATCATGACGGTACCGAGCCCGAGGATCGAATACATCGCTCCGTTTTTCAGGTAGCGGTACTTTTTGATCCGGTCGATGTTGCCTACCGTGAGCTGCCGCACGATTACCGCGCCGAGCCCGTTACCGAGAAGGATTAGGGGAACGGACATGGTAAAGGCGAAGGCGCCGAGAACTCCGTCAATGGAAAAGGTCATGTCGATTACCTCGAGATACAAAATCTTGGAAATGTCGGACATGACTTTTTCTTTCAGCGTGCGCTCCGCTTCTTCCGCGTTCTGCTTAACCCCGTGCGTGATGAAAAACGCCGTCGAACCGATCATCGCCGCGAAAGCGAGCATCCCGCTTATCTTCATCGCAAACCAGACGATCGCGAGCAGAAGAAGGGATACGATCGTATAGAACCATATACCCTTTTTTTGGAAATGCTTTTCGAAGAAGATCCCGTAATTCTTTTCCTCGATATAAAGCCAGTGGAAAAAAAGGAATACGAGAAATACGCCGCCGCCCATCATCAGGATCGGTGCGGAACTTTCAACCGCTTCTTTGACTCGCGGATCGCTTGAAAACGCCGCCGTGAAAGCCTCTATCGGGCCCAGACCGGGAACGGTCGCCCACACGATAATCCAGGGTAAAATGCCTCTGACAAGAAAAACCGCGAAAAGCAAGCCCCAGAGCAAAAACCATTTTCTGCCCTTTTCGCTCATCGTGGACAGGACTTCGGCGTTGATTATCGCGTTGTCTATGCTGCAGATGATTTCGAAAAGGGACAATCCGAGAAGAATTATCAACATTGAGCCTATATCCATTATGTTACTCCAATAACCGAATATTGTGTTGATATGAGATTTTTGTCAACGGGTTTCGCATATATGAATTTTATCGACCTAAACTTATACAGGATATAGAGATTGCGTGAAATATCAAAATTCTCTTTTTTTTAATATTCGATAAAGAACAGATACGCATTAGAAAGCAGTGTAGATTTACCTTATCTTACACAGATAAGGAGAGCAAAATGTTGACACGAAAAGAGTATACCGAAGAAAAGAACGATCTTTTTAATGAATGGAATATTGAAATGGAACGATTTGAAAAACGAACGCAATAACTAAAAGAAGAAGCCAAGAACAAATATAACCCAAAGCTAGCCGCGATTCGTGTTAATCATCAGCAATACCGGAAGCAAATGGAGACCAATAAACTGTTTGCCGAGGAATCCTGATGCCGCATGCCGCTCTTTTTCACGGTTGAACCTGCAGACTTCGATGAGTGTGCAGGAAGCAACATAGCTGAATAAGACAAATTTCACTAATTATTGGAGAAATAACATGAAAAAATTCATTGCAATCGCAGTATGCACGCTGCTCACCGGTCTGTCCGTCTTTGCCGCCACCACAGGTACCCTTGCGCTTCAGGGTAATGCAATCGGCGTTCTATCTATTACCATTGTGCCTCACGCAATTGCGAGCGCACTTGATCTTTCCACGAACCAGAGCGACTTGCTGGTTGCCGGCGTAAACGAGACGAGCAAGCGGAAAGCCGGTTACACGGTCAATCTGACCTCTCTCAACGCGGGACCCGGAAACGTCTTTACGCCGAAGAGCGCTGACGCGGCCAATTTGGACGCTCTCGCTTATACCCTCAATTACGGCGGAGTGCCGGTTGTGCTCGCCGGGGGTACTGCCCTTATCACCGATGCCACGGCAAAAAGTCCTCCCCCTCGGAGTCGACAAGAAAATCAGGATTTCCTATAATGGAGCCGATTCTTTCCTGTAGGAGGATACATACCTCGATACACTGACCTTTACTATTACCGCCAAATGAGTATACTGGCAAAAAGCCGATCGCGGACTGGATGCAAAATTTCCAGTCCGCTTTTTTTTCGCTTCCCGGCAACGGCACTATTCAATCGTTCACCATCACCAATTTGGACAGCGAAAAAATAGCGGTACGCATCACGCTGCTGACTCGGGAGGCAGGGGTTGACGGAAAGGAAATCAGGCAGCCTGCGGGCGATCTTTTCAGCCTTTACCCGTGACAGGTAATCCTTGCGCCCAACTCGGTGCAGGCCGTCTAGATTCAACGGAAAGGCCCTGCCGGAGTCAAGGGCGCGACTATTGATTTGATCAACAGGGGAACGGCTCATGTCCTGCTTGGCGATTTGCGTCTTACCGTAAGCGCCGCGAATGGTTCTGATATTCTCGGCGTGCGTTCCGCTTCTCCCCGCGCAGGACAGCAGCGGCGGAACCGCACTCGTCCCTCTCGATATTTTTGTCAACGACACTCTGATAGACAATATCCCCGCAGCCATTTCCGAACAGATTATCCTTGTGGACAATCTTGTGCTTGTTGAAATTCTCGAGCCTTTATTGATGGAAAGCTTCTCCGGAAACTCAAGGACGGTATTTCTTCAGGCTATGCATCTGCGGGATCTGCTTTTTTTTCTCTTGGAGAAATAAAGGGATTGGGCATAGCCGCTGAATATAACCCCCTTCTTCTTCAGCTTCGCCTGAAAGTGCCTCCCGGCAAGACACGGCTTCGTCCGATTTTTCTTCGCGGAACGAAAGGCGCCGATTCCTCGAGTATCGAAAAGCCTTCTGCTTTCAGCGCTTATCCGAATCTCCGCGCGCGCTTCGATATACAGAGCGAAAAAAACCTGTCCGGGGATACTTTTGTGGCCTGGCCCTATGCCTTCGGATTTGAACCGGTCATCAATATCAGGGGATGGGTTGCAGATG
Source organism: Spirochaetales bacterium (assembly GCA_043775705.1). Lineage (GTDB taxonomy): Bacteria > Spirochaetota > Spirochaetia > Treponematales > Treponemataceae > Teretinema. The sequence continues at coordinate 34,846 of JAYVSC010000052.1, forward strand.
CCGGAGTGACGATAGAAAGCGGCGCTGAAAAAATGACCCGAGTCGACTACGCCCGGCTGGTCAAGGATTTTCCCTCTGAAAGTCTGCGCCTCAACCTCGGTTCCCTTTTTTATCCGGTGACCGGTTTTATGGCGCCCCTTTCGCTGACAGGAATCGAGCTTATCCGCGATCCTGAAATGACGGGGACTCGGTCGCAGGATACCGAGGGCGGCGGAGAATTCCTGGTAACCGAACCCTCGCTTGTGAAGGTTTCTTTGAGCGGGCTCGTCATGAGATCTTTCCTTCTCTCTCCGGGGCGATACCGCGTTCAGGATTTTCCCTTCGCATCTTCCTTGAATGATGTCGTGTTCGACATCCAGGGACAAGGTTCGCCCTCTTCACGGGTGCGCCGCATCGTTCCCTTCAACGCGCTGAATCTCGCTCCCGGCAGTGACCGGCACCATAAGCGCGCAGATCGCACAGGACAGACGAGCCTTGGGACGGCTTCGCATCTCGAGGGTGTCCTTCTTTTGCTATACATCAATTGGGATGAATCCGGGTGAATCCCGTATGACGCGGACGAAAGGGGAGCGCGGGATCCCGCGAAGCGGAGCCCGCGCGGGGGAAAGACTTTTCCCCCGCCTTCGCTGCAGGCGTCGGGAAGGAAATCATGGAAAAAGGTTTTCGAATATGTAGATAAAAAAAACCGTCCGAAACACGCATTCGGTTCCGGACGGCCTCGGTAAAATTTTTTATCGGCGGCGGGTTATGCCCCTACCGCGGTGCAGTCGGCTTCGTATGCGAGAAGTTCGGCCCGATACCACAGATAATAGATTCCGAGCGTGATGCAGGAAAGGAGTATTCCTTTCAGCATGATCGAGAAAACCTTTCCGCCGGCCATTTCCATGGCAAAGACATCGTCTCCCCACTTTGCGCGAGAGGCCATATACGAGCAAATTTTCGCGATAGCCCAGGGGGTGTAGATTCCAAGGGTTATTCCGCAAAGGAGAAGCTGAACGAAAAAGAGGCTGAACATTTCGCCTCCCTTTCCATTAAAGCTGAAGGCTTTTCCGTCCTGATCCACTTTTGAAGCGAGATAGGAATAGATTTTGGCCATTGCCCAAGGCAGGTAGATGTATAAGGTGATGACGGTGAGGAGGATCTGCACAAAGAACAGGCAGAACAGTTCGCCGCCGGTTCCGCTGAAGGCAAAGGGTTTTCCGTCATAATAAAACTTGGAAAGCATATATTTGTAGATTTTCGCAAGCGCCCAGGCTCCATAGATACCCAAAGTAATACAAGTGAGCAAGCCCTGAACCAAAAATAAACTGAACATTTCGCCGCCGGTGCCGGTAAAGCTGAATGATTTTCCGTCAAGGCTGGTCTTGCCGGCAAAGTACGCGCAAATTTTTGCATAGGCCCAGGGTCCGTAAATTCCGAAAGTAATCATCGTCAGCAGAATCTGCACGAAATACAGGCAGAACATTTCTCCGCCTTTACCCTCAAACTTAAATTGTCTCTTCATAGCAACTCCTCTTTTACAAAAAATATCCGAACCCAAGTTCAGATAGTATGCGAATAACGGAGAGCGGCAGCATATACGGCAAAACCGCACAAGGTTTGTTTGAGTGACCGGAAAGTGTGAGCCTTTGATTCCGGATGGAGCAGGACGCGGACGCGGAAATACAGGAAGCGTTTTCTTTTTAGAAAATCAATGAACAGCATGACCGAACCGCAGACCGACCACCAGGCAGCTGCGAGAGGAACGAGGATAAGCGGAAATGCAAAATGAAAAGCTGATGCGCCTGCGATGAGGGCAAGGAAGAGGAAAAGCCAGACGGGGATGTTGATTATGATGAAATCGATACAAGGAACCGTTTCCGTACATACTTTTTGCTCCTGTTCAACTTTTTGCACCAGTGAATCCCCTCTTAAACCTGAATTTGCGGCTGTACTGAGGTGAGCAAAACGAAAAGGTTCTAGAATGTAAGTATAAATCTGATCAAATCACCTGTCAAACTTTTTAACGGGTTAAATGTGCTGTTTTCCGCATAAGAGCCGTTCAGGGCGTCCGGTTTTAGAGCCGGAATCGCCTGCAGGTTTGAATAATCCAGGAGAATTAATGTACAATCTGGATAAAGCCTGTTAGACTTCTGTCATGTCAGGAAAGGACTTTATATTGAGAGAGAAGGAGCTATTAATGAAAAAAACGATATTCCTTGTGGCGCTTTTCTGTAGTGCTTTTTCATCTGCGGGCGCGGAGAGC
>JAYVSC010000053.1:0-6766 GCA_043775705.1 Spirochaetales bacterium
AGCAGGCCCTGGATGATCAAATGGGCTTTGTCGTAAATTTCTCCCGATAGTCCGGATTCCCGCTCGATGTTGATAACCCCCTGGTTTCCCGGGGCAGCCTGTGCGGTTACCGCAACGGGGATTCCGAAGGCATGATAGCCGCGGTCATGAACCGCAAGCCCGTTTACCTTGCCGATCATCGTGCCTGACACGTCGAGGAGAATTTCGCGGGATTTGATCATCTCGGCGTATTTCTCTTCCGGCAGCTTCTGCAGATTACGGCGGTACTCGATGGACGCCGAAATTATCTCCGCGTTGATGACGGAAAGATTCTGTTTTTTTGCTTGAAAATCCGCCTCGACAATCAGATCGGAAATACGGGTAAAGCGTGTGGTCAGCATGCTCCGGTATTCGGACAGCTGTGCGGCATAGGACAATATCCGTGCGAGACCGGAATCATCAATGAAAAGGGTTTTCTGTTTTTTGCTGAATTCATCGACAAAGTTGATGAAATTGGCCATGTTGGTATCCGTTCGCGGCATGACGGAATCGAACTCGGCGCAAACTTTGAACAGCTTTTGAAAATCGGGATCTTCCTGATACAGAAAATCATAGGAGTGTTCGCCGCCGATGATGATAACCTTCAGCTTTGCCGGCAGCGCTTGGGGTTTGAGGAGGCTGGGAATATAGTTTCCGGTAGGAGGAGTTTGTATCTCGACCTTTCCGGACTGGAGGACCCGCTTGAGGTAGGGCCATGCGCCTTCCTCCATCACGAGGTCCTGCAGGCGGAGCACGAGAAAGCCGCCGAAGGCGCGGTGTACCGATCCCGCGCGCAGGCGGAGGTGTCCGTTCATCGAGATATCTTCGTTTCCGCTCGCGGACTCTATGCTTCCGAAAAGATTTGCGAAGGTCGGCACCTCTTCCTGAACTACATAGTTTTTATCGGGGGAATGCTCGCACACAAGATTGGCGGCATAGCGGCCGAAAAACGATTTTTTATGTGCAGCTGATTTAAATGGTTCCGTGCAAATATGAATCCGGGAAAGCAGGTCTTCCTTGATCTCTTCGAGATGGGTAAGAGAGAGGGTGTTTTCGGGAGCTGCAGTGAAAAGAGTTTTCAGGGGAGCGAATTCATTTTCGATAATCGGAAGGGCGGATTCTGCCTTGAGCACCCTGATTTTTTTGTCGGTCGCTCGCCGTTTTTCCTTCAGCATGATGAAAAGTTCGGACATCTTGTCGAGACTGTGATAGTAGTTTTCGCGGATTTTATTGAGCGCATCCGGGGAAAACTTGCCGATGGAAACCCTTTCCTGAAGCTCGTCAATAGTTACGGGTTTTCCCTTTATCAGGGGGATGAGATCCATTGAGCGGGATGCTTCTTCCTTGATCTGCACAAGCTTGAATCCATCCTTGGCCATCAGGGCCTCAAATTCGGTAAGAAGAAGGTTTTCCTCGGCGTCCGCGGAGGTCAGCACTTTTTTGCTCGCCGAGCCGAAAACTTCCGATTTGGTAATCTGCAGCATCTGCTTCCTGACGGATTCGATCGCGGCATGAAGGGATTTTTTGAAAGCAGCCCCTGTCCCGGCCGGAAAAAACAGAGCTTTGGGTTCAAGAGGATGGGTGAAATTGCAGACATAGGCGATATCTTGTAGATCGGAGGGATTTGCTTTATAGTTTGCGAGCAGGGTCGTCAGAACCGTTCTTCGGCCCGTTCCGGAAGCACCCATAATAAAAATATTATAGCCTGCGGCCGAGATACCGAGACCCAGTTCCAATGCATTGATGGCGCGGTCCTGACCGATTATGGGATTTTTTGTTCCGTTCAAGCGAAGCTGGTGCACTTTTTCGACGGGGACTGAAAAGGTGATTTCTTCTGCGCTTAATTCTTGTGTCGTGTTAGGCATTGTATAGTCTCCTTGAATCGTGAACACTGTCAGTATAGCTTAAAAACAAACTAAGAGGGCATAATGTCGGATCTTTTTATCAGTGAAATCCTTTCTCTTTCTCTGCTTATACCGGTCCTGCTCAGGCCGTTTTTCCGCAAATTGCAAAGAATAGAAGGAATTGCCCTGCTGCCTTTATTGTCATTTTTAATATGTCTGGCGATAGTCGGGGGAAACGGTTTGGAACTGTCATTCCTGCCGGTTTTTCTTTTTTCTTTTCTTGTATTTCTCTCCGGTCTTTCCCGCCTTTTCCGGCTGTTCCTTCATCTTCCTACGGATTGGTATTCGACCCTGTCCGTCGTATATTCGGTTTTTCTGCTGATCCTGCTTGCCGGTGCCGTGTGCATATCTTGGTTTTTTGCCCCCGAGGATGCCTATCGCTCATCCGTTTTGGTGCAGCGTACGGCTTTTATCCGTCAGGTGTCGCCGGGAGTGAGCGCACGCTTTACTATCGTGAAGCCCACAGAAATTAAGGGACAGGCTGAAAAACTGCCGGTGGTGCTGATGACCGGCAACATCACTGCGCTTTCCGGAAGCAGGAATACCCTGTCCTGGCTTCTGGCGGAAAACGGATACACGGTCGTTGAGGCTGACTTCCGGTCAACCTTCGATTATAAAAACCCGCTGCTCTACTTTCCTTCTTTGCGGAAGTTTTTTACCCTTGCGGGAAAAATCGCAACCGGAAGCGTCTGGTTTACAGATGATAATGAAATACTGCAGGCGGAGACCAAGGAGCTGACCCGCCTTCTTCAGTTTGTCCATGACGAATACGGCCAGTCGATCGTGTTATACGCCGTGGCCGAAGGCAGCAGCGGAAGGGTACTGCTGAAAGAAACGGCAGCCAATCCGGACTTGTTTTCGGGGGCGGTATGGATTGCGGAAAAAAAAGAAACCGTTAACCTGCCGAACGCCGCCGCCGGATCTCTGCTTGTAACTCTAGATTCGGGGATGATGGTCGCGCAAGCGGGGGCGTATCCGCTGATGGTGTTGACCGGAAGCGATTCGCTGCTGCCCGGTTACGGCGAGCTCGCCGCCGATGACGTGCTGGCCGCCGTATTGATGGGAGCATCCCGGGACACCGGCCGCAAGAACGCAGAATTGACTTCCCGCAGGATTTTGACCTGGCTCTCGATGAGGAAAATATATGACGTCAAATGACCTTGATCTCTGGTTTACCCATCTGCTTCATCCGGAGCAATTTGCCGCCGCCGATCCTTCCCAAAACGGAATTCAGGTGGATAATGACGGCGCAGATATCACCCGCGTGGCCTTTGCGGTCGATGCCTGCCAAAGTACCATCGAAAGGGCGGTACGCGCGGGCGCCGGCATGCTCTTTGTACATCACGGTCTTTTTTGGGGTGCTCCGCTGCGGATCAAAGGAATCATGCATACGCGGATAAAAACCCTTATTGACTCGAATCTTGCTCTCTATGCGAGCCACCTGCCCCTTGATGCCCACTCCGATGCCGGAAACAACAGCGGCTTAGCCGCCAGGCTGGGCTTGATGAACGTGGTTCCTTTCGGGGAATGGCACGACTGCTGTATCGGATACAGGGGCGAAACGGCCGGAGAAACAAGCCTCGATGAAATACTTGTGCGTCTTTTTCCTGATGGTAAAAAACCCCTGCATATGCTACCTTTTGGACCGAAGAATATCCGTACCGTCGGTATCATTTCGGGGGGCGCCTCGGATGAACTTTCCCAGGCTATCGACCTTGGGCTTGATTTGTACATTACCGGAGAAATTACGCATCAGGAATATCATCTTGCTCTCGAGAACAAGATACATGTGATCGCAGGCGGTCATTATCAGACTGAAACGGTCGGGGTTCGGCTCGTGTCCGAAAGGCTTGGCCGCGAAACAGGAATTGATACCGTGTTTATCGATGTTCCGACCGGATTATAGAATTTTTTAGCTTGAAGGAAATCACGATGGAAAAGAAATTGATGGAACGTATTTGGCCTTTTTCCCTGACTTTTGGAATCATTGCCCTTGATCAGCTGACCAAGTGGATTATTACATTAACGGTGCGTCCCTGGTCCGTCGGTCCTTCGTTTTTCGGGGATTTTTTCAGAATCATCCGCGTGTACAATCCCGGTATCGCGTTCAGCATCGGCGGAAATCTGTCGGATGATATCCGCAGTATTCTTTTCGGCCTTATCCCGCTGTGTGCGATCGGTTTGGTGGTCTTTGTGTCTTTCCGCAGCAATGACTTGAACCGTTTCCAGCGTTGGTGCGTTGCCGGTATCGTCGGCGGCGGCCTGGGTAATCTGATTGATCGGTTTTTCAGGCCTGACGGAGTGCTGGATTTTCTCGACTTTAAATTCTACGGAATCTTCGGATTTGACCGCTGGCCGACCTTTAATGTAGCCGATTCGTCCGTCGTTATCTGCGGTGTCCTGATAGTGATCTCTTTGTTTCTACACAGCAAAAACGTAAAGGAAGAAAAAGATGAATAAGAAAATGAATACCGTTGTATTTATTCTTGTCGGTACAGTGGTGAATCTTGTGCTTGCCGTGTTCTTCATAGGTGTGCTGCTTTTCGTGGTAAAGGGACTTTCAGGCATGCTGCCGAGTCAGACCGCAAACCTTGTGCCGTTTGCCTTTATCGGCGGAATTCTGATAGCGATGATCGTGTATCAGAAACTGACCAAGTATGTGATCGACAAATTCAATATGGCCGACAAACTGGATCCTCTATTTACTTTGAAACAGGGAAAAAAATCAAAAAAATTCGATTAAGTGCAAACTGATCGCATAGGGCCGACGGTTAGTAGCCGTCGGACATTTCCCTGTTTGTATCCCGCTGGCAGAGCTCCTGATAGACCAAAGCCCGGATTTTCAGCTTTGCCTTGATCTCGGCGGGGAAGGGCATAAAACGCCAAAAGACGCTTCGCACTTCCTTTTGCAGTTTTTGAATTCCCTCGCTTTCCTTGAGAATCCACAATAAATAATCATTGATAAAATACTCTTTTACGTCGCCTTTCAGTTTTTGCGCCTGGAACCACTGATAGTAGTTTCCGGTCAAGCCTTCCTCCATCCAGTAATACGAGGCCTTTTCCTTGGCAACCTGCCAGCGTAAATCGGCGACGGCGTTCAAAACGGCAATCTGAAGGTTTTTTGAATACATCGGGATGGCGATTCTTCCCCGGCTGGTGACGCGGTTATAACGGTCAAACGGCTCCCAGCAAAAGCCTATGTCCCCGTAGGAGGGAATGAGGATGGAGAACGGGGGTATGCGGTTAATCTGCGATTTATACTGCCGGCAAAAGGCTTCAGGGTCGATACTCTCGATCCATCGGAGGGTTTCGATGACGTTTTCGCGTATTCCAACTTCACGGGCGGATGAATGGAAGTATTCGCGGGAAAGAATGGGAAAGTGATTTCCCTGCCTGCCGCAGGTCATTTTCACCATTTGCTTGAGGGTGTTGAATTCGGCCGCTACACCCGAGGAATTGGTGGTTCCGCCCCCGGTCGCGGCGACTTTTTGCTGAAGCGAGCGTACATCGGCTTCCGCTTCGGTATAGTCATTGATAAAGTTCTGAAGTTCCTTGTCAAAGTTCAGGATCGTCTTCAGGGCTTCGCTTGTTTCGACCAGAAGCCGTTTTTGCGCCTCGGTAAAATTGCTCTTGACTCCGGAAAAGCCGGCAAGGGCTTCATGCTGGAATATCGTGTCAATCTTGCCGCGTATCGCGTCTTCCGCGATTAGACGGTCTTCCGATTTTGCTCGCACGAGGTTTTCGGCGCTCTGGAGTTTGCCTTGAGCCTTGGCTAAAAGCTGCTGAAAGCGCGAAGATTCATCTTTGTTGGCTGTCTTTGCCTCGTCAGTCGCTGAAGGATTGATTTTACCGGATCCGATATCCTTGAGCCATTCATCGATATAAAAAACGGGCTCGCCGTAGATATTATCCTCGATAACATGGGCAAAAAGATCTTTTTGTTCGGGGGTTAAAAGCGTCGGGAGTAAAAGACCGAAACGGAATGCGAGTTTTTTGGACGGATCAGTCTTGCCGGAACCGGCTCGAAGCGCCAGGTTCGATGCGAAATCCCAATAGGCGGTAATGATCTGCTGGCGATAGACGCTTCTGTCTTTTGGATCCTGGCAGGTCAAGTATTTTGATAAAAGGGTATGCAGCCGCTGCGCCGTATCATTTTCGTTGCCGAGAATTTTTTTATAATAAGCGGGATCGTCAAAAAGTACATGAGGTTTGGGATTCAGGAGTTTTTCAATTTTCTTGAAGGATTTTACGGTAAGATCGACATCTGCAGGGCCTTGGGGACCCGCGCCGCTAGCTTCCAGTGCGCTGGAAAAAAGGGATTCTTTTTTTATTCCAGGGGTATACGAGACCGGAGTATCGTCAAGAAGCGCGGCTAGTTCAGCATCTAATCCGAGATCATCCATGGTCTACTTCTTCTTTAAGTCTGTTGATTTGTCGCCGGTTAGAAAGGGACTCGTGGAGGTAAGGGGAATTGAACCCCTGACCTCTTGCATGCCATGCAAGCGCTCTAGCCAACTGAGCTACACCCCCGAGGTAAGGGGAGTATAACAGGGATTCGAAACGAAGGTCAAGGCCTTCTGTTTTGGCAAAAAGACTGGGTATTGGTTGATTCATATTCCGCTTAATTTTACTTTATAGACCCTGTTTTGTCAAAGAAATAGGAGGGATCAGCTTTACTCTCCCTGCGCGACCGAAATTTTTATGCTGTCGCTTCGCCCGATAGAATCTGTTACCGAAATAACATAATCGCCCGGTTTCGGTCTCCATGTAATTTTTTCATTTACTCCGGAATGACCGATAAAACTGTTGTTGGCAAACCAGAACAGCTCGGTTGCGTCCGCGTC
>JAYVSC010000054.1:0-2648 GCA_043775705.1 Spirochaetales bacterium
GCGAGGCTTGATCTGCTGTCGTGAATGACAAAGGCCAGTGCAAGCACGCGCAAGTCTCCGTTGAGCCTTCCGGCGACCTTCCGCACCGACTCAAGCGTCTGGCCGAGGCCCTGCAGGGAAAAGTATTTTGATGAGAGCGGGATGAAGGCGAAGCGGCTTGCGCAGAGGGCGTTCACGACAAGAATATTGAGGGAGGGAGAGGTATCGATGAGGCAGATGTCGAACTCGTCAGCGCCCGCTTCCAGTTTTTCTTTCAGCGCGAGATGACTGCCGACTTCACTATCGAGTTCCCGGATCGCGCCGGAGAGGTTTGCAGAAGATGCGACCAGGCTCACGCCATCCCATTCAGTCGCGACGGCAACCTCATCGAGCGACAAGTCACCCTGGATCAAGAGCGCTTCGATGGTATGTACCGGCGCTCTCTTTGTCGCGATGGCGCTCGTCGTGTTTTTCTGGTCATCTAAGTCGATAAGAAGCACTCGCTTTCCGGAAAGGGCGAAGGCGTGCGCGAGGTTCAGGGCGCTTGTCGACTTTCCGTTCCCGCCCTTCCGCTGGCAGATCGTTATTGTTTTCATGCCGCGCCTCCTTCGAGAAGCGCTTTATGCTTTACGCGAATGGCTTTCTTTACCGCCTCGAACGCGAGTGCGAGGCGCGACATCTGGCAGGGACAATAACAAAGATACTCGGAATGATGTGAGGCGATACCATCGCCTTCAAGCGTGACTGAAAAGACGCCTGAGCCTTCCATGGTGGTCTGCATCCCGACATCGGCGATATGGAAACCCCGGTCAAGCAGGTAGAGCACTTCGGCCATGTTTTCTGTTGATAGTGTGGGAAGGGTTGATGTGCTCATAGGGCTTCCCTCCTGAACCGGTGGGAAAGCTCAAAGCTACGTTTTGCCTGTTGTACGTGGGAATTGATTTCGGTATAGGCGTTCCGGAAGGTCCACAGATTTACAACCGCCTGCTTGTCAAACCATGCTTGCGATAAGACTTCAAGAGCGGCGCCACGCACCTGGATGCGGCAGTTCGTGCTATTTCCGGTCTTGATGCACTGAACGCCCAAAATCTCGCATCCTGATAAAAGATAATAGCTCGCCTGGTAGAGATCCGTTATTTCCACCGTCTCCATAAACAGCCCCTTTGAGGCATTTCATCGTGACGGATGTGCATACTCTGTGCTACACTGTATTTCGTCATGACGAGGTTTCCTCGCTGTGTTCGGCCCGCAACCCCTGTTTTCCGCCAAGAAATGCCAGGGGTTGCGGGTTCTTTTTTTTCTCCGCCAACGGCGGGGTTCTCTACCCGTTTCGTGAAAAACCTGTCAATAGGCAAAAGCTACATAATCAAATATTTATTGACTACATATAGCGTAGCACTAAAGACCAGATTTGTCAAGTATGATATATACTATTTTTATGAAACAGGAAGAACATGGGGATCGATCGAATTTCGCACGAAATCTCATTGCCATCAGAAAAGAAAAGGGTGTATCCCAAAGGGACTTAGCTGAGCACACTGGTATTTCACACCGAATGATCGCATATTATGAAACAAATGCCGTAATTCCTCCTCTGGATAAACTTGAAAAGATTGCGACCATCCTGGGTGTTCCAATTTCCAGATTGACTGATTCTTCCCTTATCGCACTGGAATCCATCAAGCTTGATACACGGACGATGAAAAAGGTTCGCCTGATAGAGCAGCTCCCCCCAGCCGAGCAGAAAAAAGTCATGGAATATGCCAAAGACCTTCTGGAAAAGGTTTCTCTTAAACAGCTACAAAATGTCTAGTTATTTACTAAATATTCCAGTATCTTTTTTTTATTATAGGAGGCTTACATATGAATACGGTATATCGTCTTCGTTCTGATGATTTAACCCCGGCATTTATCAATATTTTGAAAACTTCGTTCCCTCACAAAGAAATCGAGATAATTGTTGATGAAGTGATGGACGAGACTGAATATCTGCAAAGTTCTCCGGCAAATAAAGCTCATATAGAAAAAGCTATTAAAAATATCGAGAACCATCTTAATCTCATAGAAGTTCCGTTTGAGAGTATCAAATAATGATTGTCAGTTTTGATTCCGAAGCCTTTCTTAACTACAATGAATGGGCTACCACTGATATTAAAATTTTTCTAAAAATTGGGGAACTTATCAAGGATATTAATCGTGATCCGTTCAAAGGCCTCGGAAAACCTGAACCGTTAAAATATGATTGGGCGGGGTATTGGTCTCGCCGAATTACTGATGAACACCGGCTCATTTATAAATATACAAAAGGAAGCCTTTACATAGCTGCCTGCAAATATCATTATTGATAAAACATATCCGGTTTCATTTTTCCGCTTTTATTCACCCTGAATTTAAATAGCTCTGCGTATTCGCAGAGCCACCCCCGGTAGGGCAAAGCCGGTCTCCCGTGAATCATAAATTCCCCGGACAGCTCAAAACATTCGAGAAAAAAAAGAAGCCTAATGACCGGCTTAACTTGCAATGTAATCATTGTCAAGTTGAAGCTTTATTAGGCGTTTGTTTAGCTCAGCAATAAAAAAAACAGTTCAACTTGACAAGCGCGCCATAACCCGGAAGTTCTTGTTTTCATCGTCAGCGCGCATGCAAGTTAACCCGAGCTTTTATTGACT
>JAYVSC010000055.1:0-2083 GCA_043775705.1 Spirochaetales bacterium
AGTTTTCTCTCAGCACAGGGTGGGTAAAGGTAAAAAGTCGCTCCCGGACTTCCGTGTCCTTCGCGACACTCGAACATCCTGTACAGCGCGCCACAGAACCAGTTCCCCATTTCGCATAATCAGGTAGGTAGGCGAAGTTTGCCGATGCCGTGAGCGTAGCGAATGGCGGGGCAAATTTGCGGCGAACTGATCTGAGCCCGCCTACCGTTGATTATGCGATGTGGGGTGCGGGGGATAGGTTTTCTGCTGCTTTTAGTTTATGCGGTCGGTGAGTTGGCGTTTTTTACTGATTGATGGGGGTGGGTGAGAATTTAACAGTAACATTACGGCATGTTTTTATAAACATCACTTCGGTGCCTTATGCGGATAACCAGTATAATTAGTTCGCTGTCTTTTATTTCATAGATGATTCGGTAATTGCCCGCTCTTACACGGTATGCATTTCTGTTCTGTAGTTTTTTATATCCGGCCGGACGCGGGTTTATTTCAAGCTGGTCAATGGCATCGTTTATTTGTTCAACTTCACTGTTCGGGATTTTTTTGTAATCATGAACCGCAGCTGATGAAAGTTCAATTTCATACATGATTAACGTTTAACCATCTTCCATGATGTGGTTGTTTTTGACGATTCTTTAGCCCTGTCATAGGCGGCAATATCTTCAAGCTCTTCGACGTATTCCACAAGGCGGTCATAGTCTTTTTTTGTAAGGATCACATTTGTGGTATTCCCGGCTGTATCAATAATGTACTTTTCTTTTACTTGTATCATAATATTACTCTCTTCTGATTTTATGGTCAGCCGACCATCTTCTTGATCTTATTTTTATTTATAACAAGATCAATAGTTTTCATTACATACTCTTTATCCGAAGTCTCCATCTTGTCAACTTCTTCAAACTGCTTGAGCAGTTTTTTATCACTGATTGCGGTTATGTTTTCTTTTTCAGTGGTATCGAAAAGAAGATAATCGGTTGAGACGTTAAAAAACACGGCGATTCTTTTAATGATTTCAGACGAGGGAGAAGTCTGATTTTTTTCATATTTCCATAGAATACTTTTGGCTATGTCGATATTCTGCGCAAGTTTTTCCAGGGAGAGGTCTTTTTCCTGACGTAATTGTTTAATTTTTTCGCCTAAATTCATAATAGAGATACTCTTACCTTAAATTTGTACTCATATTATAGAAAATTATAATAGTTTCAAGAATTTTTTTCTTGACATTGTTCTTTATGAAGTAATAATTTACCTGTTTAGTGAACGAAAAGTTTAACTTTTTTCAATAAAAAACCCCCAGTTGCTTCAACAACTGAGGGTTTCCAAAGCAATCCCGAAGGAGAGCCTTCTTTAACCTAGACAATTAAAGAATACCTCTCCTTCAGGATGCGTCAAGTTTTTTTATTCCGGAGGAGTTTATGACAGACAACATCACCCCCAGTATAAACATTCAATTAACCGGCGATGAATTCTTTCTCCTTGTAGCCATACTCCATCAAATCAACTGCAACATAGAACAGGCGGACGGAGAAACCTTCCGTTCCCACGCTGACTTTCTGTTTACCGGAAATGACCCGTGCCGGACCAGGACTGGTTACGGAGCATATGACATCTTCCGTAGCCTGACTGGTAAAGTGTACGATATGAATATACGAAAATCGGTGAAGAGCATGGAGGAATGGATATGACAAATATTATCACCACATCTCGGCCATGCTCGATAACCATAGCCAACACTAAAGGCGGAACAGCGAAAACAACAACCGCCCTGAACCTTGCGACAGAATTATCATGCACAGGATACACCGTGCTGCTTATTGACCTTGATCCGCAAGGGTCGCTTTCCAAAGCAATGCTGGGAGAACATGAACTTGCAGAGTTTCAAGGGATAGAAGAACTTCTCTGTAATCCGAAACTTGATGCAGCTGAATACATAACACCAACAAAGCTTTCAAATGTTTCAATAATACCCTGCCACTCGGAACTTGGCGAGGCATCTGTAAAACTTCTGATGAATGCTAATTTCTTCAGTCTTAAAGATGTACTTAGGAAGATTACTTCGACAAAGCTCAGCACAGGTACTTCGACT
>JAYVSC010000056.1:0-10974 GCA_043775705.1 Spirochaetales bacterium
ACGCGCGGTCTCTCTGCAAGATTTCCAACCTTGATATTGGGTCTTGGGGGACTTAATTCGATTGATGTCGCTTTCTTTTTTTCAGTTGGGGCATCTGACGAAGTTTCAGACGAAGAATCCGCTGAAGGCTCTTTTTCTGCATGATGAAGGGCCGCTGCATGAGCAGTGCGTTTGACGGCACCCCCTTCAACTGATTCGGAAGGGCTATGTGTAGTGATGGATTGAGTACCATGTACAACAGTTTTTTTCTTGACTACAACAACTTTTTTCTTTTCACCCAAATCCTGGGCGGCAACGGCGGCTACTACCGGTTCGGCAGAAGCGTTTTCAGCTTTTTTTTGCTTGTTGAGAATTACTTTGGGTTTCTGCGTATTTTCGGTATCTTCGGCCATATATCCTATTCTTCGTCCTCATATTCAAAGCTGAGACCAATACCACAATTGGGACATGTTGTCATATCGATCGTTATACGTGCACTGCATTCAGGACATTCATACTCTTCGGCTTCGTCCTGTTCATCATTGTTTTCCGTATCAGAAATAACCGGTTCATATTCTGCTATGTCCGAAGCAAATTCCTGAGGAACTTCCTCATCGACAATCTCGAGCGAGTCCTTCATCAGATTCCCAAGAAGATCATAGTTTTCTTTGGTCATCCCTTCAAGGGCGGCAAGTTCTTCCTCGCTCTTCGCGAGCAGATCCTCGATCATTACAATACTGTTCTTTTTCAGTATCTCAAGGAGTTCACCGGTAATGCCGGGTAAATCCGCAATCGCCGTGATCGACTCGATTTCTTCCGAGTCATTAAAGAGGTCGTTGGCGGCCTTGCGGGTATCTGCCGTAAGGTCCATCTCTGCAAACTGTTCGTCTGTCTTGACGTCAATGCTCCAGTCAGCAAGCCGATTGGCAAGGCGCACGTTCAAGCCCTGTTTGCCAATGGCAAGGGAGAACTGGGTTTCGGCGACGACTACGAGGGCGGACCGCTTTGTCTCGTCGAGGATAACAACTTCGTTGACCTCCGCGGGAGACAGCGCATTCTTGATGAACGCTCTCGGATTCTCGTCATACTTGAGAATATCTATTTTTTCGCCTTCAAGTTCGCGAATGACCGCCTGTATACGGACGCCTTTCAAACCGACGCACGCGCCGACCGGGTCCACATCCTCGCGATTCGAGAACACGGCGACCTTCGTGCGGTATCCGGGTTCGCGCACGATCTTGTAGATCTCGACGATTTTATCGTAAATTTCCGGCACTTCAAGTTCCAGTATTCTCCGCACGAAATCGGGATCGGTGCGGGAAAGGACAATCTGCAGTCCGGAAGGAGTCTTTTTCACTTCGGTTATGAGGGCCTTTATGCGGTCGTTCTGGCGATACGTTTCTCTCGGGGACTGGAACTTCTTTGGAAGAATTCCCTCCACTTTTCCGAGATCGACATAGATATTCCCGTTGCGTTCCCGCTGGTAATATCCGATGATTATTTCGCCTACCTTGTCTTTATATTCGGAATGAAGTGTATCTTTCTGAATGTCCCGTATGGACTGATGTGCGGTCTGTTTTGCGGACTGCACGGATATACGGTCAAATTCATGCGGATCAACCTCGATAAGCAGCTCATCCCCGATCTCGCATTCGGGATCAAGTTCAACCGCTTCATCCAGCTCAATCTCGATCACAGGATTATATACTCCATCGACAATTGTCTTGCGAGAATAGATTGACACATCCGTTCGGGTGTCGTTAAAAGTCACCACGGCATTGTCGTTCGTGCCGAATTTTCTTTTATAGGCTGCCTTCAGGGTATCTTCAATCATTCTAAAAACCAGATCTTCGTCGATTCCTTTTTCCTGAACGAGCTGGCGTATCGCTTCGGCCATTTCTGCGGACATGAAAAAACTCCTTATATGTCAGTCAGGTTTAAACCTGACTGAACAGTTTTGCTTTTGCTATTTTATTATATGGAATGGTTATTTCGCCGGCCTCGGTCCTGAGACGGACAGAAACCGTATCAGAGGATATTATAACCCCCTGCATCCAGTCCGAAATATCCGAATTCCATACCTTAACCTGTTTTTCGGTAAATACAGAAAATTCATATGCATTCTTAAAAATACGATCTAGTCCGGGGGATGCCACTTCAATATTCAGGTCCTGCGTGGCAAGCACTGCCTCAAGACGGGTAAATATCGCGCGATGGACCTTGGTACAGTCCGCTATTCCAACACCCTGGGGTGCGGTAATTACAATTTTAATCTGCCAGGTGGATTGTCGTTGAAAAACGGACAATTCTACAAGGTTATATCCCAACCCGCTTATAAGGGGTTCGCAATCACAAAAATGAGAAATCTTTTCCGGCGTGATATAATCCACTACTTTGCAACTCCCTGACAATACTACAGTTCTTTCGCTCGTGCACCCTTGCATAAAAAAAGGAGCCGTTCGAACGACTCCGTATTTTTAAAGGATAATAAATGTTCTCTTATTAACATAACATAGCGGTCAATGTCTGTCAAGTTCAGCGCCGGACAGTCAGTCAAAGAATAGGGTTAAACCGTATACTTTTCTGCACCCTGCGCTTTTAAGGATACCGGCGCAGGCATCGAGGGTCGAACCGGTTGTCATCAAATCATCAATGATTATTACCGTTTCGGGTAGAACCATTCCGGCGATAATCTCAATATACCCCTTCAAATTTCCGCTTCGCCCGGCCTTTCCCAGTTTTTTCTGCTGAACTCCTCCTGTCCGCCGCAGACACCTGAGGACGGTTTTTCCGTGGGACCTCTCAAGAATCCGGGCAAGTTCCTCTATCTGGTCCCAGCCCTTTTCCCGAATTTTACCCGGCCGTGGCGGAACGGGAACCAGCGGTATGGATGAGCACTCCAGAACGGCGGACAATAGCTGTGCAAAGGGTCGGGACAGGGAACGCATACCATTGATCTTCCAAGCGGCAAGGAGTTCAGTTCCGGCTCCCGTATACGGAAAGAGGGTGATTATACGGTCGATGGCAGAAAAAAGCGGCAAGGCACGGCAGGCAGTGCACAGCTCACGGGCAGATATCAAGGGTCTGCCGCATTTCGCGCACCGGTCCGGATCGGCAGTAGAAAAGGAGAGCGATCGGGTTATTTGTATAAACCTCTTTTCCATGCAGCAGGCGCAGAGAGGACAAGCACTTTCCGAAAAAGCGCCGCAGACTATACAGGTCTGGGGAAAAAGTAGACGTGCATAGAGGTCACGGATTCTTTCGAGAAAAGGGTATTTCATGGCTTACTTATAGAAAGAATCAGACGATCCGGCCGTTTATTTTGAGGGAAAAAGAAGCTTTTTCCACCGGTCAATTTTCTGGAGCGCATCGAGAGGAGTGATGAGATTCGTATCTATAGATAGAATTTCATCAAGAATCATTTCTTCGTCGGAGAAAAGCTGGGGAAGCCTTTTTTCAGGGGCAGCACTCTGGATTGAGCGGACACCTGATACAAGGGGTTCTTCAAGGGGTGCTGGTGGGTTCTCCCTGTCCCTTCCTTCAACAATGGAAGACAGTATCTCGCGCGCCCGGGTAAGCACGGGTTCGGGAATCCCTGCCAGACGTGCGACATGGATTCCGTAGGAATTAGCCGAGGCGCCGGGTATCAATTTTTTAAGAAACACCACCCGTCCCTCGGTCTCCAGTACATCAAGACAATACAGGGCAAGTCGGGGATGTTCGAGCCGGGACAGTTCATGATAATGGGTTGCGAAAAGGGTTTTGGCGCCGATGGAATTCAAAAGATATTCAGTAACGGAGCGGGCAATGGACAGACCGTCTTCGGTAGAAGTCCCGCGGCCTACCTCATCCATGATCACCAGACTGTTTCGCGTTGCCGAACGAAGAATATTCGCACTCTCGGTCATCTCCACCAAAAACGTCGATTCACCGCGGGCGAGATTGTCGGAGGCCCCTACTCTGCAGAAAATTCTGTCCACCACCGTCAGTTCGGCAAGGGAAGCGGGCACAAATGAACCGATTTGCGCCAGTATTGCAATGAGTGCGGTCTGGCGTAAAAACGTGCTCTTGCCGGCCATATTCGGTCCGGTTAGTAGCGCAAAGGAGGCCGTAGTGCTTTCATCAGCCGATGACAGGGTAATGCTGTTCGGCACGAATTCGCCGGTGGGAAGATGCATTTCGACGACAGGATGCCGCCCGTCAACGATGCGGAGCACCCCGCTGTCCGCAAAGGCCGGTCTTATCCAGCCGTACAGGGTTGCCGCCTGTGCAAAGGACTGGATCACGTCAGTGTGTCCCACAAAGCGTGAAATTTCGGTAAGGGATTGGATTTGTGCAAAAATACGGGTGCGGACCTTGATGAATTCCGCCTGCTCGCATTCAATAATGTTCGCATGAACATCATTCAGTTCGGTTTCCAGTTCTACAAGATGTTCCGTCGTAAAGCGGTCTCCGTTCGCGAGGGAACGTCTCTTGATAAAATGGGGAGGAACGGACGCAATATTCCCTTTTGTCACTTCGAGATAATACCCTATCATCCGGGTATACCGGATTTTCAGGTTTGGTATACCCGTCTTTTCTTTTTCTTCCGCCAAATAGGCTTCAAGAACCGCGTTCGAATTATCCCTCAGGGACCTGAGCTCGTCGAGGCGGGGCGACCAGTTATCCTTGATAAGGCCGCCCTCGCTCAGGCTCACGGGGCAGTCCTCCCTTATCGACTTTTCCAAAAGGAAAACGAGATCCCGTGCGCACTGTATACCTTCGGCTTTGACATTGCGGCCATCCAAGCTGCTGCACGTGAGCGATCCCTCACCGGAGCGTCCGGTGCCCGAAGAAACAGGATTGAGTTTCAAAAAAAAGACAAGGCTCTGCTTGAGCGCGAGCAGGTCTTTGCCGTGCGCGCGGGACATGGCAACGCGGCCGGCAAGACGCTCGATGTCAAGGATGGAGGAAAGATACTCCCTGGTGAGCGAGAGCGTTTTCTGGTCATGATAATACAGGCTGACCTGCTCAAGCCTTTCGTCAATCCGTTCAGTATCGGTAAGGGGCTGATAAATCCAGTTCCGCAACAGGCGCGCGCCCATCGAGGTACGTGTGTGGGAAAGGGCCTCGAACAGGGTGTAGGAAGGGCCGCCGTCCCGCAAATTCTGTACCAGCTCGAGATTTTTTCTGGTTGAGTCGTCGATCGAGACGAATTCGGTTTCCCGGTACACGCGTATACCGGTGATGTGCGAAATTGAAGAAAACGTGGTGCTCTCGAGATATTCGAGAAGAAGGGATGCGGGAGGAATCTCCGGCGAATCGGATTCAAGGGAAAAGGCTTGAAGGCTTTCGGTGCCGAAAACCGCGCAGAGCCTTTTTTCGGATGAAAGCTGATTGAAGCTCCAGTCGGGATAGCGGTTCTGAACGAGAGAGGGATATTCATCGAGGACGGCCTGTATGCGGGGCCAGGAGGAGAGTATTGACTGCTGGATCAGGATTTCACGGGGTTGTATCCTTCCGATTTCCTTGCGAAAGCGTTCCTCGCATTCCGATGCGGGAAAGGAGGTTGCACAGAATTCACCGGTCGATACGTCGATATAGGCGAAGCCGAAAAAGACGGCGCCCCGGCGGGTCACCGTCGAGACTGACGCAAGATAGTTGTTCATGGACCGGTCAAGATAGTCTTCCTCGACGGCGGTTCCCGGGGTTATCACCTCAACTACTTTACGCTCGACAAGTCCCTTGCCCGGAGTCGGAAGCGAGGTTTGCTCGCAAATGGCAATCTTTTTTCCCGCGCGCAAAAGGCGCGCAATATAAATTTTCGACGCATGGTAAGGAATGCCGCACATCGGGTTTCCGGCCCGCTGCGTCAGGGTCAGGTTCAGCAGACGACTTACCTCTACGGCATCGGAGTTGAACATTTCATAAAAATCCCCGAGACGAAAGAACAACACCGCGTCACGGTGCTGTTCCTTGATCTGGAGGTACTGGATCATCATCGGGCTGTTTTCTGCCATTGTATCCTGTTTTTTTTACGGGACTGTCGTCATGTTTCGGATCACTTTATCGGTGATGTCGATGGTGGAACTGTACCAGATTATCGAATTGTTTTCCTGAAGGCTCAAAACCATGCTGTACCCGTCGGACTCGGCGATTTTACGGATCACGTTGTAGAGCATCGAGTAAAATTCATCGTCGGTCGTCAGTTTTTTCTTGAGCGTGTCAAGCTCGGTGTTTTTTGCCTTTGAATACTCAAGCAGAAAATTTGTTTTCGTCGTGATGTCGGACTCAAGCTTGAGTATTTTTGCCTGGTCCTTGACCGCGTCAAGATCGACCTTCTGCTGCCTGAGATTCTTGATCTCGTCCGTCATTCTCTGGATCTCACCCTGATACTGGGTGTTCTTCGACTCGTAATCGCGAACGCTCCGCGAATCCCGGTAAAAGGTCGTGTATATCCTCGAGGTGTCAATCACCGCGAAGCGCGTGATCTGCTGGGCAGAGAGGGCCGCAAGAGAAACGGCGCAAAAAAGAAACGCGCAGACTTTTTTCACATTCATGATAACCCCTTACAGATTGGCAATATTGAAAGACAGAACGAATTTCCAGTCGGGACCCTTGCCGTTACCCCATTCGAATTTTCCATCCTGAATGCGGAAAGTATTCGAGAACATGAGGCGGAGGGGAAACTGAGGAATGGAGAACCGGAGTCCGGGTCCATAGCTGAAATAATAGTCATTCAGCGCAAGCGATGAAATATCGTTCAGTGTTGGTTTCACGGCGACCGCATCAAAGTAGAAATCCGCGGCAAGGACGCCGGGCGCGAGCGGCATGCGAAGCTCGACCCAATGATTGATCATCATATCGCCACGTGCGGTGGAAGTCGCATAGAGAGTGCTCCAGCCGCGGCCGATGAACATGCCGTCAATGTACAGTTTGTTCGCGTCGCTTATCGGCTCGCCGCCTACGGGACGCAGGAAGGATAGCCCGGAGTATGCAGCGATAACGAATTTCAGGTTCCACACGTTCGTAAGAGGATAATCAAGCAGGGTTAGATACCCCTCTGCCTTCAAGTCGGAACGCATGTAGTATTCGGTTTCGAGTTTCGGGATCAAGCCGTAAAAGGTTACCTGCTCGCTCGCAAACCAGCCGGAGGACGGGTCATAATTGAGATCCCGTTTGTCCAGAGAGATTCGCGACCATACCGAATTGCTCAAGCCCCATTTTCCGTTCTGGTCGCGGATACCCTTATCGGCCGGCCTGTACAATTGGCTGTCGTAGAAATTCTGCACAATGGAAAAATTAACGCCTCCGCGAAGAGTTGCAGTGGCAAAGCCCGGGAACCAGCGGTATCCGGTGGAGGTACCGATGCCGTATTCCCAGCGGTCATATTTCATCCTGTAGGCATCATTGATGCTCGAGGCGTTTTTGTATTCTTCAAGCGAAGTAAAAGGATCGGGCACGATACCGTTTGCGTTGTAAAAACTGTCATCGAAGATCGGGAAAAGCACATCCTGGTAGGCATACAGCTGCTTGTGCGATGCGGACAGATTGAAACTGACGGTAAGCGGGCTTCCCAGAAACCAGTTTTCGGAAAATCCGAGTGCGACGCTCTGGGTATCCGGAGAGGCGGTCACGTTTGCCGAAACGGTTTGTCCCTTTCCGAACAGATTCTTGTCTTCCCACTGGATAAATACCGAAAGGGGAAAGGCGTCCGCGTCGGTTACGCCGGAAAATGTGACGCCGAACTGCACCGAGGCGGTAGACTGCTCTTCAAGGGCAATAACTACGTCGACCAGATTTGCTTCCGAACCCGGGACGAGGTCCGGCGCGACAGCCGAAAAGTACCTGAGGTTATATAGATTCCTGACACTGTCGAGCAGTTTTGATTTCGAGAAAATATCTCCGCTTTCAAGCGAGAATTCCCGCATGATGACGTTTTCCTTCGTTTTGGTATTACCCTTGATGATAATATGTTCAATGTGACTTCTCGCGCTTTCAACGATCGATATTACATAGGATATTTTCTTCCGGTCATTGTCGCGTTTTTCCGAACGGTTAATATAGTTTGAGGTATAGCCGTTCTCGAAGTAGACATCGGCAACCGCCTGATAGCCCTCGTTGAAACGGTTCAGGTTCAGTATGTCGCCTTCCTTTAACCTGATTTTATCCAGCAGCTCAGTTGTCGTAAAGATTTTGTTTCCTTCAATAACAGTGCCGCCGTACGCGTACTGCTCGCCTTCCTTTATCACGAATGTAAGCTTCAGCAGGTTTTTGTCGGGGGAGGTCTCGCTGTCAACTTCGCGCAGGACTGATTCCACGACGGCGTCCACGTAACCGCGCTCGTTATAATAACTCTTGATCGCGGCTTTGTCGGCCTCGAGCATCACTTCCCGAAAGGTGCCGGACGACAGAAGCTTCGCCTCCTTGAGGCTCAGGACATTTTTCAGCGTCTTTGTCGCCATTACGCTGTTGCCCTCAAAGTTGATCGCGGATACGACGGTTTGCTTTCCTTCCGTCAGGGTAAACTGAAGGGTAAGCGTATTATCACTGTTAGGAACCGCCTCCGATGAAACCTTGATGTTCGCATACCCTTTCTCGAGGTAAAAGTCGCGGACTGCGCGCTCATCAAGGCGGCTTTTCAGATCGTTATATATATCGCCCTCTTTCAGGGTAACCTTCTCGAGCAAATCGGCATTGCGGATTTTTTTATTTCCGATAAATTTGATATTCTTGATGACCGGCTTTTCAGTAACGGTAAACTGAAGAAGCACGGAAGTCCTTTCGGGATTCCCCGGCAGGGCTACCGGCGTGATATCGTTGAAATACTCGAGTGCGTATAATTTCTGGAGAATTTCCCAATAGCGCTCGTCATTGAAGCTTTTGCCCAAATATGAGGAAAACAAGCCGTCCAGCTCGCTACGGGCTACATTTTTCAATCCTACGAAAGAAATAGTCCTGATGGGCTTGTTCTGATACCAATCCTCAGAAACCTGGGCGAATACTCCCCCGATGCAGAAAAGCATCAACAGAAGAGCAATAAGTTTTGTGCGCATTACATGAGCTCCTTAGACGTAGACTATATCATATATTGATTCAGTATGAAAACTTCCAAGACAGGGTAACCGAATTATCTTCAATTAACAATGTCTTGAAATTGCTCGGATTGATGCCCCATCTCAACAAAAAGAACGGCGTTGTCACTTCAAGCCCCAATTCGGGCTCGAACAACAGGTTTCCGGCGACCCTTTGCATTTTTCCGGTATTTTCTTTGGCGTTCTGGTCATAATAACTGAAATGCATAAGCGCATCAGTATATATGGCCGAACCCCAATACTTTCCAATATAAACAGTCGTATTGTCAAAATAGTTACCGATGCTCATTTGAGTATCCGTGGCAGCCTGCATGGACGGTCCCAGGATAGCATTCTGCAAAATAAGGGTTCGAATCGAGAACACGTCCAGGCCGATAAAATCCCGGATCTTATTCTCGCCGTTGCGGAACAGGCTCATTTGGGTCAGGATGTCGGAAGCGGTAACCACTGCGTCCTTGACTATCGTGGCACGGGAGGTATCAGCGATCGTCGCCTGTCCCAGCAAAGCTTGAATTTCCACCTCCGGTTTCGGGGGATCGGAACGGAGAACCGGAATAAAGGTGCTGAGGGGCTGATTTTCCACCGAAAGGATAATCCGGACCGGATCGCCGGCGACATCCCGCTCACGAATCTCGGCGCGAAAGCTCAGGATCGGATCAAAAATATCCTGGTTTTCGTTGAAAACGATGCTTCCCTGGCGGAGATAGAAACTGCGTTTGAAGTAGAAAATCTCGCCGCCTTTCAGATTGGCGGTTCCCTTGAACTGAAAGGTATTGGTTACCGTATCCAGAGAAATCCGCAGCGGTTCATCCGCCTGGATGAGCCCCCTGATAATCGGAATATCATTCGTCGGCCAGCGGAATTCAACTTTTTTTCCGATCGAAAGATCAAGATTAAGCCGGACATCAAAAGCACCTGCGTTTTGCGACTGCGCCTGGGACGAAAAACCGGACATCACTACCGCACAGGAGCCCCTTTCAAAGGTCGCTTTTCCTGTCAGATCGAGACTGTTCGGCGTGATTTCCACATTCAGATTCCAGGAAGCATAGCCCGAAGCAGTGAACAGGTAATTATTCGTATCGAGTTT
Organism: Spirochaetales bacterium; assembly: GCA_043775705.1. Classification (GTDB taxonomy): domain Bacteria; phylum Spirochaetota; class Spirochaetia; order Treponematales; family Treponemataceae; genus Teretinema. Next base: position 10,141 of record JAYVSC010000056.1, read on the forward strand.
GGGAAGCCGTCCCGGTAACGTGGCTGTTTTTATACTCACATTGGAGGGAATCCATCGGTCAAGTTCCAATACGGCCTCAACGGAGAAAGAGCCTTCCTTTCCTGCGACAAGAAATGAAGGCGTGGTAAAAGTCTTTCCCTCCATCTGAATGTTGAACGGCGCAAACTCATAGGTATCGCCCAAAAAACCCTTGGCGGTTAAACGGATGTCCGAGACCTGCAGAGAACCGTTGAATTCCGGGTCTCTCAGAAGGCCGGTGATGCTGAATTCCCCGTCAACCGAGCCTTTCTCGAACTGAACAATCCCGAGTGTAGTGTAGGGCCATAACACATCCATGGCAGTATGAAAATCCCGCACCTTGATATCCAGATTGGAATTGATTACCTTCCCGTCGGCATAGAACGAGACCGGCATTTCAGTACTGGACTGAAGGGAAAAGGTGCCGTCATCAAGAAGGTACCCGGTGACCGCATCATTTTTTCCCGCATATATCGCGGTAATGCCTTTTTCATACACAAAAGTGCAGGTGAAGGGATCTTTCGGGATAATTGAATTCCAGTTAACTTTCGAGACAGTAGTCTGGATATTGAACCGGGTGAACAACTTGGGTATTTCGGAAATATTTGAAACCGTTATAGATGAATCTGGAGTAAATACGATTCCGATTTGCGCGGACAAGCCGGATTTGCCCAAAACGCTGTTATAGGAGCTGTCCAGCGTAGCTTTCAAAGTTTCAAGGGAGAAACTCCCCCGGGTTCCGGTACACACATGCCCATTCCAGGATCCGGCGGCATCAATAAGTGAAATCAGCTTGTTTTCGACAAGCACCTTTCC
>JAYVSC010000057.1:0-10644 GCA_043775705.1 Spirochaetales bacterium
AGGATTGTTCCTGGCGACAACGTAAAAGTTGCTTTGTCTCCCTATGACTTGAACCGCGGCCGCATCATTTACCGCGAAAAATAACAGTCTTTTACCCCATCCCGGCCGCTATTCTTTCAGATTTACCAGCAAAATAATCGCGCGCAGGGAGTTCATGAGCCCCCTGCCGATTGCGCTAATACAGATCAGAATACCAAAAATCCCGAACATTGCCGCAAAACGGAACAGAAAAACCCCCGCTACGACTGTCAGAATATTGCGAAGAAGCATTTCAAAGGCTTCCTTCCGGCTGGGCGGCGCGCGCCTGGTTGTGTTCGTGGTATAGGTCCAGGTGTACTGGCCGTAGGGATTGGTTCCGAACGGATTTTCGCCGCCGGCCGCGTTTTGGCGGAAATCCTCGTTCATATACCCTCCTGCGTCGTACCTCGATTTTTTATCGGGATCGCTCAGGGTTGAGTAGGCTTCGTTTATTTTCTTGAATTTTTCTTCCGCAGAGGGATTATTCGGATTCCTGTCGGGATGAGACTCGAACGCGCGTTCCCTGAACGCCTTTTTTATCTGCTCTGAAGTAGCCTCGCGCGAAACGCCCAGCCTCTCATAATAATCTGACATCGACCTTGTTCTCCATAAAATGCCGAAAGGCATAACTCTAAAATAACGATATTCCGCAAGAGTTACAAGAAGGAAAAACTATTTCAGTATAACCCAGGTTGAACCGGATCCGCCGCTTTCCCTATCCGAAAAGCCGGACTCGCCGGCATGGGGATTCTGCTCGATAAACTGCTTGACCAGGCTCATCAATACCGAGCCATTACCGGAATGGGTGCCCTTGCCGTGGATAATGAGCACCTTCTGAAATCCGCGGCGGCTGCAGTCCGCAAAAAAGGATTCGAGGCGCTGCCATGCGTCATCCCGGGTTAATCCATGCAGATCGATTACGGCTTCCGCCTTGAGGGCATGCTTCTTTCTGCGGCGTTCCGAAGGAGAGACAGTTTCGCCTGAATCTTCCAAAGAAGAGTCCTTGTCCTGCACACCGTACCGACGAAGCCAGGTATCGACAGGATGAGCATGAGATAAAGGTGCTTTTTTGGAGGTTGATGCACTTTTGGAAGGCTCGGAGCGCTCATTTTTCCCGGTGCCGGCCTTTTCGTCAGCCTTCAGCTTTTTCTTTCCATACGGTTTTGCGGTCGCCGTATCCCAGTCGCGTAATATATCACCAAAATCCACTTGAACTTCACTCCGTTTTCGAATATTGCAAAACCTGTCCGGCTGTCAGCCATCCCTGAAGGGCTTCCGAGGTCTCGACATACACCCAGTTTCCTGTCCGGCGCAATATATGGACGGTTGACCCTTCCTTCAGCGGGGCAATCACCGTGGAATTGCTTTCCGGCACATGAAGGAGATCCCCGCCGGTAACGACGCCGGACGGCAGCAGATCCCGAGTATATATCCATATGGATAAAATGGCGAGGAGTACAGAGATGAAAACCGAAAGATACACAAAATTGGGCGAAAGCCGCCGCCTGAAACTGATCAGCTTGAGAATAAAAGCCGCCGACAACAGGCATACCGAGACAATAAGACTCAAGGACTTCCATGCGGCGGGAGGCACGCTCAAGGTCTCGCCCAAATCGAGGCACTCCTCGACTGCCAAACGGACGGTCCGGTATTTTGAAGGAAAAAACGAAGTGTATTCCGCTTCCCGAAGCGCTTTGAGGATAAGGGCATAATTACCACTCATCCAGGGATGCGCTTTAAAATCAAGAACGGCGGTAAGTTCCGGATCCGTTTGAAGCGAAGGAGGCAAAACGGGAAATACGGCGTCGTCCCTCTCCTTCGTGCCGGAAACGGAGGCCGGCGGGGCAGAAAAAGCCTTTCCCAGTGTTTTCGGGATACTTTCACTTGCATCCGGGGGAGGCGCCCAGGCAACGGCAAGAGTTTTACTCTCGCTCACAATCTTTTCCACGGCACCCGAGTCAATTGTCACCTCGAGGATGGCGAGTGGCAATTCTTGCGAACCCTGGACAAGCGGAATCCAGTCATAGGAAGCAAGGACAGTCCATCCGCTCTCCGAGGCGGATTCCTTCCCACCGGAGACGGTTTCCAGAAGGGCATTCTCGGGTGCCGCGCAGCTGATCCTTCCGGCACTTCCGGTAAAGAAACCTTCGAGAACAATTCTGAGGGGCATGCCAATTTTGGATTGTGTTCCGTCAGTTACCCAGCGGAGCACCGCTTTTTTCTGTACGAGGACCGCAGTTACAGTGATGTTAATCGCGCTCAGCGTAACGCTTTCTTCGCCGGAGGTAATCGTAAAAGGGCCCAGAGAAAAACTGCCGCTCGAAGAAGCCGCCCATTCACGGGTAATGACAGTTGCACTTGCATGGTCATTTGCAAAGAGACCGGTTGTCTTTATCTGCGTGCGTTCCTTTCGGGATGACAGGGGAGCAAAGGAAGGGGGAACTGAGGGCTCCGTAAGGAAGGTCACCGCCGGATCGGCATCCCGAATGGTAAAGGCAATTACCAGAGAGTCTCCGGTTGAAATTTCAAAAGAAGAGACGAAAGTGTCGACTTCCAGTGCTTTCAAAGGAAAGGTGAAAAAGAGACAGAGGAGAGCGATGCCGGATACTTTGTTCAATAGTCGGCTACGGCAGTTTGCGGAGTCGAATCTTCCTGATTTTTCCATCGGTCCTGTTCCTTCTTTCTCACAAGATTGAATATAGTTTCCCCTTCCTGCCCCGGAGTGCTGTCTTCCCGGACGCCCGAATTCGAGGACGCACGGTCTGCCTGTTTTTCGACGAGGGACTGGCGGCTCAGCTCGAGGTTTATTTTTGCGTCCAGACCCGACGGATCATTCTCGAGGGATTTGCGGAAAAAAGAGGCGGCTTGATCATACTCACCCTTTCGAAAAGCGATCACCCCTGCCTGATACCAAACCCCGGCCCGTATCTCGGCGGTAGAGGCATCCGCCAGCTCGGAGAGCCGCACCAGGGCGGAATCGTACTCATCCTGGGCCAGATAGGTTGAGGCTATCCCATACACCGCATATTCCCGAAGCACCGCGTCGCCTTCAGTCTTTGCGGTATTCTCGGTTTCGAGAAAGGAGGAAACGGAAGCGGCCCAATCCTGGCGGGACCAGGCAAGCATCCCGTTCAGTATCCCGAGAATTCCCCCGGGGGGAAATGCGCATCCGGTAAAAAGAATCGCCGAGCACAGGACAGCGCCGAGCACACCGCCCGGGACGCCGCGCGATCTCATTGTTTTTGCCATACAAGACCTCCGGCAACGAGTCCTGCGCATATAAAAAAGGCAGAGGCAAGAAGAAATTCAAAATACCGGTATACCGGCTTCGGTGAATACACCAGTTTCTTGATATTCCTGGTTGAGGGAACTGCGGCTTCGAGCACACGGATGGCGGAGCCGTTCTCGCTAGCTGAGACATACAGGCTTCGGCCTCCCGCGGCATGGACTGCTTTCCTGAGGCCGTCTTCGCGAAGGCGGGTTGTCACTGTCGCCTTGTCGGAGGAACCGGGAAACTTGTCGATCAGGGCGCCTGCCGCAGTTCCGACTCCCACGATAATCAGGGCGCTTCCGTCCGACCGGACGGCGCGGGCTGCCTCTTCAAGGGAAGAGGAGGTCTCGTCCCCGTCGGTAAAAAGAATGATGCTTCGCGATGCGGCGCTGTTCCGCGGAAAGGACGCAAGCGCGGTTTGAACGCCCTGAGCGATTCCCGAGCCCGGGGAAGACAGCATTGAGGGCGATAATATCGAAAGCAAATCGAGAACTGTGCGGTGGTCGGTCGTCAGGGGAAGGGCGAGAACGGCGCTGCCCTTGACCAGGACCACGCCGCAGGGCGTTGTCTCCATCCTCTCGGTAAGCAGAAATGCATAGCGCGATGCAAAGGCGAGGCGATAGGGCGTGATATCGGAAACGCTCATGCTTCGTGAAATATCCATGACAAACATGACCGAAGTGCCTTCCTGCCGGGTTGCGACGAGCTCGCTGCCCCAGCGGGGAGAAGATGCTGCTCCGCAGATAAAAATCCATGCAAGGGCAAAGCAGGCAAATCGTACGGTGATCATGCGTGACAGGAGCGATCCTCCTTCTTCGTCACGACTTGAGAAAAAGGGAATGAGCGCGCGCTGAAGAATCCTGAACCGGATAAAAAACAGGAAGCCGGCGGGGATGCATGCGAGAGAAAGAAGAAGGAATCCGGGATGCTCAAAGTATTGGGTCATAACACCGCTCCGATGATCACCCGCTTTAAAAACCAGAGCAGGGAAAACAAACCAAGGGTGACGAGAATCAGCGGCTTTTCCAGCGGCTCCTCGATGGTCCTTGAGTAGGAGGAATTGTTCGAGGGAATGGAATCCCCTATATCCGCGAAGACCGATTCGAGCGCACCGCGGCTTCCCGCCGCCACATAGGATCCGCCGCCCTTATCGGCTATCGAGCGGAGCTCCGTTTCGTTGTAATCGGAGGCGAGCACGCCCGAATACTGCTTTCCAGTCGCAGGGTCCGTATAATCGATCGAAACCTCGCCCTTTGTCCCGATACCTACGATGTACAGACGGATATTGTTGTCGACGAAAATACCGGCGGCCGTCCTGGGATTTATTTCTCCGGTATTATTTTCGCCGTCCGTAAGAAGGATCACGCAGGAATGCTTTTTTTCGCGGTTTACCAGATGGGTCGCGGCGACCGCGAGACCGAGGCCTATCGCCGTCCCGTCGCCCAATTCCCCGATTACGAGGGAATCAAGGCGCCCCTTGAAAACGGTATGATCGGTTGTCGGAGGTACAAGAAGAGCAGCCTCGCTCCCGAGTGCCACGAGGCCGAAAGAGTCTCCCTGACGTTTGTCCATAAATGAAGTGATAAAAAGCCGCGCGGTATCAAGACGCGTCTCGGAACCGAGATCTCTGGCCGCCATCGAGGGGCTGATGTCCAGGGCAAAGACTATCGCGGTCCCCGTCCCCGAATACACATGTTCCTGACGGAAGCGGACAGGCTGAGATACGGCGAAAACGATGCAGATAAATCCTGCGATGGCGGCGGCCCGGGAAACCAGGGCAGCGCCGCTCATCACGGGGGACGACCATTTGAAGGGCAGCCCGTTCCAGTCGCCAAGGGTCAGGGGAAACTCGATATTCCGCAGGAAGCCGGCTTTCCGCAGCAAAAAATAAAGCGGGATGAGAAGTATCAATAATAAAAACAGGGGACGGTTAAAGCTGATCATCCAGAGCCTCCCATCCATCTTCCAGAGCCTGGATCAAGGTGCGGGCCGTCTCTATGTCGAGTGCGCACGTATCGGAAACGGGAGGAGCGCTGAAGCGCAGTGTGTCGATCCGGGTAAGAAGAGTGCGAAGGCGCGAAATGATATCATTCACCCCTGTACGCCCTCCCTCGCGGGAATCAAAGTGTTTCCCTATACCGCTGATAATTTCTGTTCCGGTGGCGGAAGCAAAGGACTCGCCGCCGAGCATACAGAACATACCGAAATAGGTACGGAGAAAGGAGGCATAGCGCCGGTACCATTCGGCGCTGCCGGTTTTTTGAATAATCCGCTCCAGATGCCTCAGCTGCTTCAGTGCGAACCTTATTCTGCGCTTTGACTGCGTTCCCTTCCGCGTACCCGCGAAAGAATTCCGTATTTTCACGAACGCGAAGATCAGGGCCGACGCAAGGATAATGCACAGAGCGATAAAGCCATACAGCAGATACGTTGTTCCCGGTATCAAAAGCGGGGACCGGGGAGGCTCAAGCGCAGTGCGCCCCGTTTTCTCGATAAGGGAACTGATGCGCACGGGGGGCGGGACTACGCGTATTTTTTGGATTGAAAAAGAAGGAAGCTGCAGAACACCGGCGGCCCAGGGAATAAATCGGATCAGCACGAGAGCGGATCCATCCTTCTCGAACACCTGTATCGAGTTAATGGTCACCTCGGGCGAAACCGGAAAGTCGGTACTCTTCACCGTCACAGCGGAAGCGGCATCGAGGGCGCCCTTCAATGCGGGAGAGTCGAAACTGAGTTCGGCGGTATCCCCGACAAACACCTCGCGGGGAACGAGCACAGCGGACTCTGCGTACAGGAGCGAGACGCATAAACCGAGGCATAGAAGAATGATAAAAAATGAGCGCGCGGAAGGAAGCTTCATGTGCGCTCCGAAAAAAACAGGGAAAGAACCCGGAGCGCGTCATCCTCGGTGGAAATAAGCAGGGGCGAAACGCCGCGGCGAAGGCAGATATGCTCCCAGCGGCTCACCGATTCGCGGTTTTCCTGGGCCCAGTTTTTGCGGAAGGCAGGAGAGCCCGTCGAGAAGGACGCGCGCGCGCCGGTTTCGGGATCGACAAAAGGTATGAATCCGGCGACGGGCAGTTCATCGTCTATAGGGGAAGATATTCTGACGGCAAGCACGTCATGCCGTCGGGAGAGGATGCCCAGGGCTTTTTCGTAACCCGTGGTGCGGAAGTCGGAAATGATCACGACAAGGGAGCGGGAGCGAAGCACCTGAGAGGCGCCCGCGAGCGCGCTGCCGAGGGCCGAGCCGCAGAACGGGGTTTCCCGATGGTCGAACGAGCTCAAGATAGTCAATATCTGGTCTTTCCCCGCTCGGGGTTTAAACACCTTGCCCGAGACCCCGTCGAAGACTACGGAACCGACGGGACTCGCGTTCTGCTCGGCGGCGAAAGCCACGAGGGCAGCGGTCTCGAGGGCCTGTTCCCTGCGGCTCACCCTTCCGGACCCGGTATCCATGGAAAGAGAATTGTCCACGACCAGAAAGACGGTGAGCTCCTTTTCCTCGCGGTACATCTTGACGAAGGGCTTGCCGTTGCGCGCCGTCACGTTCCAGTCGATCGACCGGATGTCGTCGCCCCGCTCGTATTCGCGCACCCCGTCGAACTCGATGCCCTGGCCGCGAAAGCACGAACGGAAACCGCCGGTGCGCATGCCCTCGGAGATCGTGATCGCGGCGAGTTTGAGATATTGGGCCCTGTCGGCGATGTACGAGGTGTTCATTATTTCCGTCCTCTCATGGAAGGGGCACTATGCTCAAAACTTTTCCGATAATGTCGTCGGCCGTAAGCCCGTCTGCTCCCGCTTCATAGGACAGCACGAGACGGTGCCTCAGAACCGCGGACGCGACGTTTTTGATGTCCTCGGGAATCACGAAGGCACGGCCTTCAAAAAAGGCCTGTATGCGGGCACATTGGTAAAGCGCGATGCTTGCGCGGGGAGAGGCCCCGAATGAAATATATTTGAGGTAGTCATCGCGCTGTCTGCGGTCCTTGCGGACTTCCGCCAGGGGCCGGGTAGCCCCGACGATAGCGACGAGATAGGAGACTAGGTCATCGTCGACGCGGACGGACGCGACATCGGCCCTTATACGTAAAAGATCCTCGCGCGAGATGACGGAAACGGATAAGTCATCACTTTTCAAGCGGCGGCCGCCCCCGTTTGTGTCCGACGCGCGGACGATATCGGCTTCCTCGGAAAGGGCTGGATAGGGAATCAGCAGTTTCAGGAGAAAGCGGTCAAGTTCCGCTTCCGGCAGAGTATAGGTTCCTTCCTGTTCTATCGGATTCTGGGTCGCAAGCACGAAAAAAGGCTCGGGAAGGATGTAGGAGGTATCCCCTATCGTAACCTGGCCCTCGGCCATCGCTTCGAGCAGGGCGGACTGCACCTTTGCCGGGGCCCGGTTTATCTCGTCGGCAAGCACCAGATTCGCGAAAACGGGGCCTTTGCGCACAGAAAAGGACAGCTTTGACTGGTCATACACCAGTGTGCCGATCAGGTCGGCAGGGAGCAGGTCCGGGGTAAACTGGATGCGCTTGAAACTCAATGAAGAAAGTTCGGCAAAGGTTTTTACCGCGAGGGTTTTGGCAAGTCCGGGAACGCCTTCAAGCAGCACATGACCGCCCGCGATAAAACCGGTCAGGATGCCGTCGATCAGGGGCTGCTGTCCTATAATCCGTTTGCCCATTTCCTCCCGGCATGACTGTATGACCGAAAGGCTTCTCTCAAATTTTCCTTCATTATCCTTCATTTTATACATCTCCTGATATTTTTCATTGTACGCACCTTGGCCTCCATTGACAACAGGTATCTCTCCGTTGTATAGGATAACAACCATGGCAAACAAACAAGTCCTTAACAAGCTCGCAGAAGAGCTCAACGCCACTCTGGCGCCCTGTATTACCGGCCGGCTATTGTCCGATCTCGGGAACCGTCTCTACTTCCCGAAAGGTATCATCGCGCAAAGCGGCGAAGCGAAGAAATTCGGCAAAACCGCGAATGCAACCATCGGAATGGCATTCAAGGACGGAAAACCGCTGATTCTTTCAGCCTTGAAAGAACAGCTTCCCTCCCTGAATCATGCCGAGGCCGTGGCCTATGCACCTACTGCCGGAAACGACGACCTTCGGGCCATCTGGCTCGATGCAATCCGCAAAAAGAACCCGACTCTCAAGGATACAAAAATATCCATGCCGGTTCTGGTTCCCGGACTCACCGCAGGCATCTCCTATCTTTCAGATCTTTTCCTCGGCGACGGCACGGTGCTCTTGACCGGCGCCCCGGCATGGGATAATTACGTACTTATAGTAGAAGCCCGCCGGAACGCCCAACTGAAGGGATTTCCCCTCTTTAAGGGCAAGGGTTTTGACATTGAGGGTTTCCGGGCCGCCGTCAAGGAAGAGGCAAAAACGGGCACGGTCCGCATGCTCCTGAACTTCCCCCAGAATCCCTCGGGCTATACCCCGACCACTACAGAAGCGGCCGCTATCGTCAAAATCATCACCGAAGCTGCCGTCTCCGGCGCGGACGTGATGGTCTGGTGCGATGACGCCTACTTCGGTCTCGACTACGAGAGCGACATCGAGAAGGAATCCCTTTTCGCCTGGCTCGCTTCCGCCCACGAACGGGTTCTCGCGGTCAAGATTGACGGACCCACCAAGGAAGACTATGTATGGGGACTCCGCACCGGCTTCCTGACCTTCGGATGCAAGGGAATGGACGACGCGCAGTATGAGGCGATAATCAAAAAACTGATGGGTGCGATCCGCTCGTCTGTCTCCTGCGCCGCCACTCCGTCCCAGTCGCTCATGCTTAAAATGATGAGCGATCCCCGGAGCGAAGAGGAAAAAAAGGCATTCCGCCTTCTGCTCGAGGAACGGTACCATGTGGTACGCGCCTTCATCAACGCCCATGAAGGACACGCGGTGCTCGAAGCCCTGCCCTTCAACTCGGGATATTTTATGAGCATGCACTGCAAGGGAATCGGGGCCGAAGAGCTCCGCATGAAGCTTCTGCATGAACACGGAATCGGCACTATCGCGATCGACGCCTCTCATCTCCGGGTAGCATTCTCTTCGCTGGATACGGAAAAAATCGAGCCGGTTTTTACACAGATATTCAAAACCGCAGAAGAACTCGCCAAATAAATCAATAAAAAAAAAGAACCTGATTTCTGTCCTCGGACAGATGTCAGGTTCATTCTCTTCTCATTCAGCTGTTATCATTCAGCTGTTATCGATCAGGTAGCGGCCGATTTCCGCAAGGCCTGGAATGTCCCGGGCAACGGTGCGGGTTTTACCGTTTTGAGCCTTGTCATATACCGTAATGCGCACATACAGTTCGTTGACCAGGTCCGCAAGCACCTGAATATTTGCCTTGAAGTTGTTCATGGCCATATCACGGAATACCTTGTTGACGTCATTTGACCCGACCGCCCCGGCAAGGCCTCTCAGATTCGGGATAATGTCGGTTCTGACCAGATAGATAAACCGGGCTATTGCATGGATTTGCAGGTAGAGTTCGTCCAGATGAATTCCCTGCGCGGTATAGGCCTCGGAATGCTCGGTCATGTCAGAAATGCGGCGGGACAATTCATTGTCGGACAGAATTTGCGCAAGAAAAGGGCGCAAAAACCTCGTGGAAATATTGGTATTATAATGATCGGCAATTTTCAAAATCAGTTCGGGTATCGCGGGATCTTGTATTAACATAGATTGCAGTATACAGCCCCCAAGCAGGATTGACAACAGGAAGGATCTGCCAATACAGTACAGCAATGAAAAAGCAGCTCGTTTTTATTGCCACTCCCGTACTTTTCGCCCTTGCCTTTTTTTCCGGATGCAAAGAGAAAGACGCGGGCATTGCGATCATCTGGACAAACCAGGCCGAATTCGCCTCCTACACCGAATTATTCAATTCCAGCCAGTCGAAATACCGCGTCATCGTTGAATACAAAGACAATCCGGCAGACTCTCTGATCAACGCGAAACAAACCCCCGATATAGTTATAGGCCCCTGGCTCAAGGGCGAAAAAACCCGGTCGCACTTGATTCCCATCGACTACCTTTTCAATGAACTCAGGATATCGGTCAAACAGTTTTACAAACCCCTGCTCGAGCTGGGAAATATCGGGGGCAGGCAGTACCTTCTTCCGGTCAGTTTCAACCTTCCCGCCCTGATCTTTTCCCCGGACAAACAGATGCTGATCGCCAACGACTTTTCCATTTCCCTCGACCAGGTGCAAACGCTGTCCTCGGAATTCAACTCCTCCAAAAAAGGAGTATTCTCAAAAATGGGCTTCTCTCCCCGCTGGAATACGGATTTTCTGTACATCACCACGCTGCTCTTTAACA
>JAYVSC010000058.1:0-29560 GCA_043775705.1 Spirochaetales bacterium
TTTGACGCCTTCTCTGCCGCCATCCTCAAGGAGGCGGCGTCGGGCCGACGGCTCAGCTCCTATTTCGGCGTCCCGACCGAAACGAAAGGAAAAATCGAAGTCTATGCGGTCCTCGCGGACGATCACCGAAACCAGCTGATCATAGCCCGCTCGTCAATCGAGGGACCATCCTTTCCTTCCATAACTCCGCTCTGTCCCCAGGCACACCTTTTCGAAAGGGAGATAGCGGAACAGTTCGGCCTCAAAGCGGTCGGACACCCCTTCTTTAAGCGGGTTCGCTATGCGCCTTCCTGGACAGGAAGAGACGCATGGGACCGAAAAGAAACGGAAGAGATAGTGCCGGGAGGGGGAGATTTTTATCAGGTTGAGGGGGAGCAAATCCACGAAGTAGCCGTCGGGCCCGTGCACGCAGGCGTGATCGAGCCGGGACACTTCCGCTTTCAGTGCTACGGCGAGGAAGTATTCCATCTGGAAATAGCCCTGGGGTATCAGCATAGGGGCGTGGAGGAAGCGCTTATGGGTGGGCCTGACAGGAGAACCCTCCATTATATGGAAACACTCGCAGGCGACACCACGGTGGGACACACGACCAGCTATGCCCAGATACTCGAAACCCTTTCCCATACCCAGATACCGGCGCGCGCCCAGGTCCTCAGGGGCATTGCCCTGGAACTGGAGCGGCTCGCAAACCATATCGGCGACCTCGGCGCCCTTTCGGGCGATACCGGCTTTTTACCCACCGCGAGTTTTTGCGGCCGCATCCGGGGAGAACTGCTGAACATGACCGCTATCCTCTGCGGCAGCCGCTTCGGCCGGGGCATGGTGATTCCGGGCGGTGTCGGCTTTGACGCGGACGACGCCCGCATTGCCGGTTTACTTCGCCGCCTCGATAAAAACGAAACCGATTCCCGCGACGCGATCAACCTGCTCTGGGACAACCAGTCGGTGATGGCGAGGTTCGAAGATACGGGCCCTTTCACCAGAGAACAGGCGATAGAGCTGGGCATCGTGGGGCCTCCCGCGCGCGCGGTCGGTCTGACCCGGGACATACGCTACACCCACCCGTCGGGGATTTTCAGCTTTGCGCAGATACCGGTATCGACCTATGACTCTGGAGACGTATTTGCCCGGGCCTATGTCAGATGGCTTGAAATCCAGCAGTCCTTTACCTTTATCCGCGACCAGCTTTCGCGCCTCCCGACAGGCGCGGTACTGGTTCCGGTAAAGCCTCTTTCGCCTGAGTGCATCACCGTTTCCCTGAACGAGGGATGGCGGGGCGAGATTTGCCATGTCGCGATTACCGGCGAGAAAGGAACGTTTACGCGGTACAAAGTGGTTGATCCCTCGTTTCATAACTGGGTTGCCCTGGCTCTGGCGGTGCGAAATCAGGAAGTATCCGATTTTCCGCTATGCAACAAGAGTTTTAACCTGTCCTATTGCGGACACGATCTCTAAAGCGAGGAAGGTTCCATGATCAAAGAAATACTGACCCGTCTCAAACAGGGTCACCGGACAATCAAATTTCCCCGCTCAGCCGCACCGGCCCTCAGCGACCGCTTTCGCGGACTGCCGCATATAACCGCAAGCAAATGTCCCCCTTCGTGCAAAGCCTGCGCCGAAGCGTGTCCGACCGGGGCTATCGATGCCGAAACGAAGACCCTCGACATGGGAAAGTGTCTTTTCTGCACGGACTGCATTCGCGCCTGTCCCGAAGGGGCTCTCGAATTTTCCGGTGATTACCGCCTTTCGGTGAGAAAGCGGGAGCACCTGCTCCTCCGGACGGACCAAAGGGAAATTGAGCTCGCAAGGGAGCTTGACCGTAAAATGAAACGTATATTCGGGCGTTCGCTCAAGCTCCGCGTGGTAAGCGCGGGCGGCTGCGGCGGGTGCGAAGCGGACGTAAACGTGCTGAATACGATTGGCTGGGACTTAGGCCGTTTCGGGATCGGCTATGTCGCCTCGCCCCGTCATGCCGACGGGCTTCTGATCATGGGCCCGGTCACGAAGAACATGGAGCTTGCCGTAAAAAAAACCTGGGACGCGATAGCCGAACCGAAAATCGTCATCGCCGTCGGCGCCTGCGCCGTTTCGGGCGGTCCCTGGGCGGGACACGCGCAAGCCGCCCCTGGGGTCGAATCCCTCATTCCAGTTGACCTGTATATTCCCGGCTGCCCCCCGCATCCGCTCACAATCCTTGACGGACTGCTCCGGCTCATGGGCAGAATGGAAAAGGAAGTGTATAAGTCCTAGACGGGAATGGTCACAATAAACCGGGAGCCGTTTCCCCGTTCTATCCGTATTGACCCGCCGATTTGCGTGGCAAGCATATTTACCAGATTAAGGCCGAAGCCCCTTGAGTTGTTAATTTCAACGGTATCGGGAATTCCGCAGCCATCATCCTCCAGATAAATGCACAAAGTCGAATCCTTACGGAAACCCTTTATGGTTATCAAGCCGTTTTCTTTCCCGGCAAAGGCGAACTTCATGGCGTTTGTAATGAGCTCATTCACGATTATCCCCAGAGGGGAAAGTATCTTCACGCTGAGCAGAAAATCCTCTATCTCGATGATGGTTGCGACCTGTATTTTTGTACTAGTGAACATACGCACTATATCGTTGATGAGGGAAACAAGGTATTCACGCGCGGACATCTTGGTCGGATCATCCTGTACGTAGAGTTTGTCATACAGAATCCGCATGGTCTCAAGCCGGCTCATCACATCCTTCAGGACGGCGATGGAAGAAGGTTCCCGAAGCGCCTCGAACTGCAGCGAAAGCAGGCCCATCATGGTATTCATGTTATTCTTGATCCGGTGATGCGCTTCCTTGAGGAGCACCGACTTCCCCTTAAGGAGCGACTTAATCTCGTTCTCTGCGATAATTCGCTCCCCGACATCGCGGGCAACTGAGACCGTACTGATTATCCGCCCGTCTTTCAGGGTGGGCGAAATATTGACTTCGATATATTTCAATATGCCGTCCTTCGCGGCGCATTGATAAATCGCACCTGTTATCTGCGTCCCTTCAAGCGCGGCCCGTATGTCCTGTCCGGCGCGCACGAAAGACTCCTCGACAAAAATGGCCTTCAGGTCTGAAAAATTTCTGCCAAGCATATCGTGCACCTTGTACCCGAGTATCCTTTCGATGCTCGGAGAAACGCTTGAGACGACCAGATCCTTGTCTACCATATAAATAATGTCCGTCGCAAACTCGAAATTCAAACGATACCGTTCTTCAAGTATCTGAAGTTTTTTATTTGACGTTTCCAGCTCAAGAAGTTTTTTCTCCAGTTTCGAGAACAGTATCGCGTTGTACTGCCGGAAAAACTCCATTTCCTCGCCCAGGGGTTTGACCGCAAGTTGCTGCACCTGGTAATCGTCGGCAAGCACTTCCTTAAAAATTTCCATCACGGCATCGAGGTCCACGGGCTTCAGGATAAACCTGTCCGCACCGAGACGCTCCGCGAAAACCTCGTCCTTGGGCTCGCTGTAGGTGGCCGTAAAAAACACGAATGGAATTGTCCGCAGGGTGTCATCCGATTTCCATTCATGGCACAGGGTATAGCCGTCCATGACGGGCATGAGGATATCCGAGACAACCAAGTCAGGCTGCGTAACTCGTGCTTTTTCCAGAGCGTCTTTTCCGTTATTCGCCGATATCACCTCAAACCCGTGACCGTTCAGTAAAGTCTCCAGCATATAGATATTGGTGCTGTTGTCATCAACTATCAGTATTTTCTTTTTCATTTTTCCGTCTCCATGCCGCGCAATGCTAAAAAATGGGCATCGACCTCATGGAT
Source organism: Spirochaetales bacterium (assembly GCA_043775705.1). GTDB lineage: Bacteria > Spirochaetota > Spirochaetia > Treponematales > Treponemataceae > Teretinema. The sequence goes on from JAYVSC010000058.1 coordinate 3,800, forward strand.
AAAAGTATCGGGATCAATGGGTTTTTCGATATACCCGCTGCATCCGGCCTCCATGGCTTTTTCCCTGTCACCGGGCATCGCATAGGAGGTTACGGCCACGATGGGCGTATTGTCAAGCGCGGAGATTTTCCTGATCATGCGGGCAACCTGGTATCCGTCGATTTCCGGAAGCTGCACGTCCAGCAGTATTATATCAGGTAAAACTGAGGCAGCAGAAACGATACCCGACTTGCCGTCGACCGCGGCGAATACTTCATAGCCGTTTTTCTCCAAAAGGAATCTCGCCAAATAGAGATTCTGCTCATTGTCCTCAATCACCAAAACTTTTCGCTTCACATCAGCTTCCTTTTAAGAGGAAAGGTCACCGTAAAGACGCTGCCCATCCCTATGGTGCTTGCCGCCTGAATTGTACCGTCCATACGATCCACCAGTTTTTTACTGATGGACAGGCCCAAACCCGTACCTTCATATTTTCTGGAAATACCGGAATCGATCTGGCTGAACGGCTTGAACAGGCTGCTCAAGTCCTCTGCCTTGATGCCTATCCCCGTATCGGTAACACGGATGCACACCATCCCGTTGTGCGCGCTGCAGTCGACCGCAACGCTTCCTTTCTCGGTAAACTTGATGGCGTTGCTGATCAGATTGAGAAGTATCTGCTCAACCCGCCTGCGGTCTCCGATCACCTCTTCGATATCGTTCGTTATCGAGCATGTCAGCGCGAGGCCTTTTTTTTCGGCCAGGGGACGCGCGCTTTCAACGGTTTTATCGATTGTTTTTCGAAGGTCAAATACGCCCTCGACTATTTCCAGATGCCCTGCCTCTATTTTTGAAATATCAAGCACATCGTTAATCAGCGAAAGAAGATGCTGGGCGCTTCCCTTGACCATCTTGAGCTGCTTTCGCTGCTCGTCATTGAGTTCGCCTGCGATTCCCTGCAGCATGATTCCGGTAAAACCTATGATGGAGTTTAACGGAGTGCGAAGTTCGTGCGACATCGTCGCCAAAAAAGAGGATTTCAGTTTATCGGATTCCTCGGCATGCCTTTTCGCGATTACGAGTTCCTTCAAAGCCTGCGAGCGCTCGCCGATTTCGAGCGAAAGCTTTGTATTCGCATCCTGCAGTTCGGCAGTCCTTTCCTGCACGACCTCTTCAAGGTTATTCTGATGCTTGACTAAATTAATTTTTGTGTTGATCAATTTGTTATACGCCGAACCGAGGTTCTTGACCATTTTATTGAACGAAAAGGCCAGTTCGTTTATTTCATCGCAGGAGTATGCCTGTATGGAATGCGCAAGATCGGTCGTGTCCGCGATATAGTTTGTCTCATGAATGAATTCCTTCAAGGGGCGCACCACATATATATGGAGGGCGAATATCGTGAGAATGCTCAACAACAAGAGACCGGCCATAATGCCTAAAAGCGTCAGCAGTATTTGGCCGAACAGTTCCCGCTCAAGTTCATTTGCGTTCACCAGAAGGCCGATCTTCCATTGATACGCTCTTGAAGTAGTAAAAAACGCATACACCCTTCGGCCTTCAATTGTCCCCGAAAACATGCCTTCAGCGGAAGAGGCCAATGCTTTCTGAAAGCCGGCCGACCAGACGCCCGCATTCTTGAATAAAAATTCACCGCCCACCCCGGCTAGCACGGTACCGTCGGAATCAAGGAGCACAATGCGTCCCGAGGGATTTGTTTTATAGGTTGAAATAAAATTCGTCAACTGGAGCAGCGTGACATCGGCGCCGACGACCCCGTACACCTTGCCCTTTTTGTCCGTAAGGGCCCTCACTATACCGATATTCACATCGGAGGTCGTCACCGAGGGATAGGCTTCTGTCAACGTCACGGAGTCAGGATTTTTTACCGCGTCGGCGTACCAGGGCCGCGCCCGGGGATCATAGAGTGAAGGTATTGCCCTTTTTTCTGAGCGTACAAAACTGCCGTTTTCCCTTCCCATATAGACGGAATTTACATATTTGTGAGTAGCCTGATAGGCGGCGAACAGGTCAATGATTTTCTGCTCATCGGGGTGAATGGCATACTTGAACGTTTTTTCATCGGCAGCAAGGAAATTGGTAAAGTAATCATCGTTACGGGAACGGACAAGGTCGTTGGACGAGAGGGTCTCAATATCATTCCCCACCTCGGTAAAAAAAGTACTCAGGACAAAATCGATGTTTATAAGCTGGCTTGCAATGTCCCGTCTGACAGAATCAAAGCGGACATTCCATGTTTGAAAATAAAAGACGCAGCCGAGAAGAACAGAAATCACCGCAGCGGCAATTGCATAGATCGTGATGATTTTACTCTGGAGTTTCATCGGAAAGCCCCTCGAAACCGCCTTGGCACGTTTCTTTCGCTGCTATCAGTATAGGCTATGCATTCGATTAGTGCAAATCGGGGCGGTTTCCCGGCATTTAGCCCTTTGTAATGATCTCGTCATAGGTTTTTTCATCGAGCGGGTACCGGTTTATGATGAGAATGCCCGCAAGGAAAATCACCGCAGGTATCGGACCGATGAGCAGCCTTATCACATAAAGAGTGAGCGGCGACTGAAGGGTATCGGCCTTGAATCCCGAAAGCCCGAGGACAATGCCCGAAACCGCCGGGGCAAGGGCTATTCCGAACTGCGAGATAAAAGTCCACATTCCGTAATAGGCGCCGTCTTTCCGCTCGCCGCTCTGGACGGCGTCAACCTCGACAATATCCGGGAGCATGGCATAGGGCGGCACGTAGGAAAAGCCGATCCCGATTCCCGCGAAGAGCATCAAGCCGAACGTGAAATTCATGCCCAGGGTATGACTGAATAAAAAAATCGCCATGCAGCTGAGGCCGATGATCGCGAGGGCAATCTGATATGTCCGCTTTTTCCCGATAACTTTCGAAACCTGCACGGAAACAGGAATAAAGAGCATGGCGGTCACCAGAAGAAGCGCCATGGCGACAAAGGACTTGCCCTCATCTCTGTACAAGTATTTGAAATAATAGATGAGAATCGTCTGAACGAAGGTGATGGCGGTAAGGTGGCAGGCATAGACGATCAGCAGCCTCGCATAGGTCTTGTTCTTGAAAACAACGAGAAAGGTATCAAAGAATTTTTCTTTAGGCATAATTCTTTCGGCATGGGACGGCTCCCGCACCGAAAAAAAGGTTATCAGTATGGTGACGGCCATGACAAGGCCGAACAGAAAACCGACTGCCGAAAAGCCCAGACGCCGGTCGCCCCCCGCGAGGCCCACAATTGGAAGCACAAGCAGGGCGCCGAGGATGGTCCCGACGACCGCAAAGCTGAATCGAAATCCGTTCAGCGTAGAGCGTTCCTTGAAGTCCTTCGTCAGCTCGGGAGTAAGCGCGCCGTACGGGATATTGACCAGGGAAAATGCGGTATTCAGCATGCACAGGACCAGGCAGGCCCAGAGAGCACCGCCGAGGGTCGTCTTGAAATGCGGAGCGGAGAAAAAATACCAGGCGCAAAGGAAGAGAGGTAAAGCCCCGAAAAGGAAATACGGCCGCCTGCGTCCCCACCGAGACCGCGTTCGGTCTGAAACATACCCTATAGGCGGGTCAATCACTGCGTCCCAAATTTTTGCGATCATGACGGCAATGCCCGCCGCCGCCGCGGTTATTCCCGCAGTATCGGTGAGATAATTGAGAGACCAAAAACCCATCGCCGTGAAAAACAAGTTTCCTCCGAGATCCCCGACCCCGAATCCAAGCTTGACGCCCAGCGAAAGCTTTTCGTTTTTATTATCCATCGCGTAACTCCAATAATGAGGCTTACTGTCAGCTTCCATCATAAAGGGTAAACCGTATTTGTCAATTAGATAAAGTGTGAGTATATTATCAGTACATCAAGTTAACAGGGGTTTACAAATGTCAAATACTATATTCGATTTTACGGTAAAAACGGGAAAAGGAAAGGAAACAGCCTTGAGGGAGTATGAGGGCAAGGTGCTCCTGATCGTAAACACAGCCAGCCGATGCGGTTTTACGCCTCAATACAAGGGTCTTGAAGCCCTCTATAAAAAATACAAAGACGCAGGCCTGGTTGTCCTCGGTTTTCCCTGCAACCAGTTCGCCCACCAGGAACCGGGGACCGACGCAGAAATTGAAAGCTTCTGCGAGATTAACTTCGGCGTAACCTTCCCGCTGATGGGGAAAATCAACGTGAACGGAAGGGATGCCGATCCCCTTTTCAAGTTCTTGAAGCAGGAGGCTCCCGGGGCCATGGGCAATTCGATCAAATGGAATTTCACGAAGTTCCTTGTTTCGCGCGAGGGAACGAAGGTAACGCGCTTCGCCTCGAAAATCGAGCCTGCGGACATCGAAATGAATATTCAGAAAGAACTCGGGTTATAGCGGTTCCCCCGTTATTTATTCCGGTTGTCGACTATCCTCTTGTATTTCGTCCCGTCCGGGCTCAGGAGCGTCTTTGACTCGACGAGACTTACCGTAAGAGGGAGGCCGAGATCGTCCGACAGACGGCGCTCGAGCCTTTCTTTGAGCTTTTCAACCTGCCCGAGTTCGTCAAGGAAGGGAAAATCGGGGGACGCCTCTACCTGCACGACCATGGTCTCCGTGCCGTCGGCGAGGCGGTCGAGGAGTATCCTGAAATAGGGCCTGATGCCCTCGATCCCGAGTATCGCTTCCTCGATCTGCGACGGGAAAATATTGATTCCCTCGACTATTATCATGTCGTCCGTGCGGCCGGAGAGGCGGCTCATCCGTACGCTCGTTCTCCCGCATGGACAGGGATCGCTCAGGATGCAGGCGATGTCCCCGGTCCGGTAGCGGATGAGCGGATACGCCTCGCGCGTCAATGTCGTGAACACAAGCTCACCCTGCTCCCCATTCTTTACGCTCTCGCCGGTGCGGGGATTGATTACCTCGACGATAAAATGATCCTCGCTTACGTGCAGACCGTTCCGCATTTCGCATTCATAGGAAACGCCCGGACCGATAAGCTCGGCAAGCCCGTAATTGTCGTAAGCCTCGATTCCGAGACGCTCTTCAAGCTCGGCCCTCATCTTCTCGCTCCAGGGCTCGGCCCCGAAAATACCGACGCGCAGGGCAAGATCGCTCAAATTGATTCCCTGTTCCTTCAGGGCGCAGGCGAGGTGCATGGCATAGCTCGGAGTGCTGATGAGAACGCTCGTGCGGTAGTCGCGCATCACCATGATCTGCCGGCTCACGCTTTCTCCCGACGAGGGAATGACGGAGGCTCCTATCCGCTCGGCTCCGTAATGAAAGCCCATGCCTGCCGTGGTCTGTCCGTAGTGAAAGGAAATCTGCGCAAAGTCCCGGCTCGACACACCGGCCGCGGAAAGCACGCGGGCGACAAGACGCGTCCAAATCTGAATGTCGTTATGCGTATAGCCGACGACTATCGGCTTACCGGTGGTTCCCGAGGTGGAATGAATGCGCACGACGTCATGGAGGGGCACGGCGAACATGCCGTAGGGATAGTTTTCCATGAGGTCTTTTTTCGTGGTAAAGGGAAGGTGCCTGAGATCCGCGAGGGAACGCACCGATTCGATATCGATCTTGTCACCGTCGAGGGAGCGCTGGTAAAAACCGACATTCTGTCTCGCGCGGAAAAGCGTCGCCTGAAGGCGTTCGATCTGAAGCTGTTCCAGGTCCGCCCTCGGCAGACTCTCATTGACCGGATCATAAATCATATAGCACCTCTCCTATTCAGCAATGGACGAATATTCCTTACCCAGGTATGCGCGCTGCACGTCCCGGTTTCCCAAAAGCTCCCCGCTCGTTCCCGACAGTATCAGGGAGCCGCTTTCCATAACGTAGCCGCGGTCCGCGATTTTCAGTATGGCGCGCGCGTTCTGCTCGACTACCAGAATGGTCTTTCCCCGCTCGCGCAAAAACGCGATGTTTGAAAGGATGTCCTTGATCACCAGGGGTGCGAGCCCCATGGAGGGCTCGTCAAACATGATGAACGAGGGGTTAGCCATGAGGGCCCGTCCGATCGCCAGCATCTGCTGCTCGCCGCCGGAGAGGCTTCCCGCGTATTGGCCGCTGCGCTCAAGGAGGCGCGGAAAGAGCGCGTACACCGACTCGAACGCCGCCTTCGTTTCCTCTTTTTTTCCCTTCCGGAGGGCACTATACGCGCCGAGATACAAATTTTCCTTCACTGTCATGAAAGGGAAAAGCGCCCTTCCCTCTGGCACCAGGGCGCATCCGAAACCGATGACTGCTTCCGTTCTTTTCTTCTTCATGTCCGTTCCGCACAGAACAACCTCGCCGCCCTCGATCCGCAAAAGGCCGGTGAGAGACTTAAGCAGCGTGGTCTTGCCTGCCCCGTTCGCCCCGATGATCGCGACGATTTCCCCGGAGGCGACATGCATCGATATTCCCTTGAGCACCCGTCTCCCGCCGTAGCCGGAAACGAGATTGCGTACTCTAAGCATCGTCTTCCCCCAGGTAAATGCGGATCACGTCCGGGTTTTGCTGAATTTCCTTCGGCGTTCCTTCCGCTATTTTGCGGCCGAAATTGAGCACCGTCAGGGTATCCGATATTTCCATCACGAGGGACATGTCATGCTCCACGAGAAGGATGCTGAGTCCCCTGTCGCGGAGACGGCCGATCCGCTCCGTGAGCTCTTTTGTTTCTCTCATGTTGAGCCCGGAAGCCGGCTCGTCGAGGAGCAGAAGGCGCGGTCCGGAGACAAGGGCGCGGGCGAGTTCCACCATGCGCTGGCTGCCGAAGGAAAGACTCCCGACCGGCATTTCCGCTTCGCGGGCAAGAGCCATGTCCTCCAGAGCGGCCATGGCAACAGACGTCATCATTTTTTCCTCCCGGCGCGATGAAGGAAGGGAGAGCATGCCTTCAAGCGTGCCGCTTTTGGTCTTCACGTGCATGCCGAGCATGACGTTCTCGAGGGCGCTCATGCGCGGAGACAGGCGCACGGCCTGGAAGGTGCGGAAGATGCCCCGCTCCGCTATTTTAAAAGGAGGCTGCCCGGTGACATCTTCACCGCAAAAAACGACGGTACCGCTGTCGCATTTTATGCTCCCGGCTATCAGATTGAAAAGGGTTGTCTTGCCGGCCCCGTTCGGCCCGATGACCGCGTGGATGGCATTCTCTTCCATCGAGAAGGTCACTCCATCCACGGCGCGGAGGCCGCCGAAGCTTTTGCCCAAACCGGCAATGTCGAGAAAGCCGCTCATTTGACACCCTCCTTTTTCCGCCGTTTGGGAAGGGAGAGCGAAAATCCGTTCGGGGCGAGAAGCATCACGACGACAAGGATGGCGCCGAATACCGCGTCGTCATAAATTCCGAATACGCCCCGGAGCGAAAGAAAGTTCAAAAGTATTCCTACCGCCAGGGTGCCGGTGAAATTCGAGAGGCCCCCGACCGCGACTATGGAAAGGTAGCGGATAGATTTCATCGTTCCCGCTTCCCCTGGCCCGATGCTCCCGTTGAAGTGTGTCAGGAGGCTTCCGGCAACGGCCGCACATACCGCGGCGATCACGAAGGCGACGAGCTTCGCGCGGGCGGTATTCACCCCCATCGCGGCGGCCGCTTCTTCGTTTCCGTGGAGGGCACGGAGCGCGCGTCCCGAGCGGGAGGACAGCAGGTTGATCATCAGGGTAAGGCACACGGCGAGGATGACGAAGGCTATCAGATAGTTCGCGAGGCGCTCGCTCTTTCCGCCCGTTATGCGCAGGGCGCCGATGATCGTGAATGCGGGAACATTCGGAAGTCCGTCCGCGCCTCCGAGGACGGGAAGGCCGCGTACGACCTTCTCGATGACGACGCCGAAACCGAGGGTAGCCATCGCGAGGTAATGCCCCTTCAGACGGAGCACGGGCATGCCGATCAGAAAGGCCGTGAGGGCTGCCGCAAGAACGGCGGCAATGAATGCAAGCCGCGGGTCAAGGCCGGCCTTGGAGAGCATGGCGGACATGTAGCCGCCGATGGCGAAAAAGCCCGCCTGGCCGAGGGATATCTGGCCGGCGTAGCCCAATAAAAGACAAAGCCCGAGAGCCGCAAGGGCATAATAGGCTGACATGGTAAGCTGGGTAAGGAAAAAATTCGCCTGGAACATGCCGGTCAATACAGGGATGAGCGCGGAGATGAAAATAAAGATGAACAGTGGTATGTAGGCCCTGATTTTCATCATGATTAAAATTCCTTCAGGCGGCCGGCTTCGCGCGAACCGAAGAGGCCCGAGGGCCTGGCAAAGAGGACGGCCAGCAAAAGAACGATGGAAACCACATCCTTGAAAGCCTCCGGAAAAATGATGATGGAAAAGGACTCGATGATGCCGAGGATAAAACCCGAGGCGACGGCCGCCCCGGAGTTGCCGAGACCGCCGAATACCGCGACGGTAAAGCCCTTGATGGCGAGCCCTGTTCCTATCGCATAATGGGTTTGGGTCAGGGGAGCGGTGACCGCCCCGGCCGCGGCGCCTATGGCGGCGGCGAGGATAAAGGAAAACGTCACCATAGCCTCTGCCTTGATGCCGCAGATACGGCTTCCGGTGCGCGAGGCTGAGCAGGCACGCATCGCCTGTCCGCTCAGCGTGTATTTAAAAAAACCGGTGAGCAAAAGAAATATGAGAGCGGCTGCGCCCATGATCCATAGCAGCTGGGGAGAGAAATGGGCGCCGCCGATACTGAGGGATGAAGACTCGGTACCGGAAAAAAAGGCAACTGTCTGTACCTGCTCTCCCCAGATTTTCAGGGCAATCTCGCGGAGCCCTATGGAAAGTCCTATCGTCATGATCGTAAGCTGCATTACCCCTCCCCCGGAACCGCCGCTGACCGATCCTTTTCCCCTGATCAGTTTTCCGATATTCCGGATAAAGACCAGCTCGAGCAGGCCGCCGACCGCCGCCGTTATGGCGACGGCAGTCAGAATCGCGAGCGGCAGCGGAAGAACGGCGGAAAAGCTGTGGGTGAGCAGGCCACCGAGCATCACGAACTCGCCCTGGGCGAAGTTGATGATGCCGGTGGCGTTGTACACTATATTGAACCCGAGCGCGATTACGGCGTAGATGCTGCCGTAGATGAGTCCCGAGAAGAGATACTGGGCCAATATATCAATGTTCATTTTTTTACGTACAGCGCGAACTTGCCGTTCTTGACGGTCAGCATCGATATCGAGTCCATGCCGAGCCCGTTGTGGTCGGTATCAGACATATTGAACACGCCGGCCGTTCCGGGAAGATTCTTTATTTTCCCGATCGCGGAGGCGATCTTTTCGGGGTCGGTGCTCTTTGCCTGGGCTATCGCGGTGGTCAGAATGAGAATCGCGTCATACGCGTGTCCGCCGAAGGTGGATGCGTCCTCGCCGTAGGCGGCCTTGTAGTCCGCGTTATATTTCTGGAGAAGCTTTTTCTGGGGATCAGAAGCCGGCAGAAGATCGGCAACGAGAAGGCGACCGCAGGGGAAAATAATCCCTTCGGCGGCGGGGCCCGCGGCTTCGACGTATTTGATGTTGCCGAAACCATGGCTTTGATACAGCGGAATGTTCAAGTCGATCTGTTTCATGTTTTTGGCTATGATGGACTGGGCAGGCTCGATTGACCAGTTGATCAGGGCCTGTGCGCCCGAGGCCTTCACCTTTGTGAGAAGGGAAGAAAGATCCGTGGCGGCGGGGTCATACTGCTCGGAGAGCACGACGGTAATGCCGAACTCGGGGGCGTATTTCTCGAGCTGGGCTTTCCCTCCCGAACCGAAGCCGGTGTTCGACGCGACGACCGCGAGCTTTGTGATGCCTGAATCCTTCATTGTCTGGAAAGCCCATTTGGCGACATAGCTGTCTTTCTGGGGCGTCTTGAACACAAAGGGAAGTACGGGAACGACGATGGTTTCCGCGGCGGCGCAGGATACGAGCGGCACCTTCGCGGTGTTGCAGTATTCGCGGATAGCCATGGATTCGCCGGAGGTGGTCGGCCCGATGATGGCGACTACTTCGTTCTCGTCGACGAGCTGTTTGGCGAAGGAGAGCGCTTTTTCGGCCGAGCCGCCCGAGTCTTTTATGATGAGCTCGATCTTGCTGCCGTTGACGCCGCCCGCTTTGTTGAGGTTCTCGACAAAAAGTTTCGCGGTTTTTTCTTCCGGCGCGCCGAGATAGGCGGCCGGTCCGGTCACGGCGAAAATGGCGCCGATCTTGATGGTCGCGGCGAAAACCTGGGTTGAAAGGGCGAGCGCGGTAAAGATAAGTGCGGCGCGCAGAACCTTAGGACATGGTACGTGAAAAACTGACATGCTGACCTCCTGAAAAAAATCATTTCAAGGCTGACGGTATTTTACCGCCGCCGTAAATCCCTTTCGCGAGCACCGACAGGAAAAAATTCCACTCGGCGAGATACGCTTCTTTGCACGCAATGCTGTCGCCGACTGCTTTCATTTTGTCCTCGAAATCATTGCGCGTCTTGATCAGAAGCCATTTGAGCATGCTTAAAACCTGATCGTCGGCGAAGACGATCCCCTCATATTCCGACGTCTCGTACAGCTTGAAAAAATACGAGTCGAACACGCTCTGAACGCGCTCCCTGATGTCAGCCTGACCTACCCGGGAGGAATTCACGATGAAAGCGATGATGCCCGGATGCTCTATGTAAAAATCAACCGCCACGGACGAGATAAGAAGGGTCCTCTCGAGGGGATCGGCAGGAAGCGGCAGGGCATCCCCCGAAATTTTCGTCTGGATATAATTGTACATTTCTGTATAGGAATACTTGAGCGCATACTGGAAAAGATCTTCTTTTGATTCGATATACTCGTACAGACCGCCTTTCGAGATGCCGGCCCGGTGGATTATATTGTCGAGACTTGTTTTTTCGTATCCCGCAAGCGCGAATTCCTCAAGAGCGGCAAGGATGACCCGATTCTGCTTGTCTTCATTCAGGTTAAAAAAAGTATCTTTCATACACACACGCCCAAAACCGACTGACCAGTCGGTTTTTCCATAATATAACGATTATCTGGAGCTGTCAATGAAAAAGGTGTAGAATATTACTATACGGAGATACATTGCCATGAATACAGTCATTCGCTATTTCACCGGAACGGGAAACACCGAACGCGGATGCAAGATCATCGCGGAAACGCTCGCTCTTGCAGGACAAGAGGTCGACATGAGGGAATTCACTGACGGGAGGCCGGAAGAAATCGCTGCGTTGAAACCGGATCTGCTCATCCTCGCCTTTTCCGTTCTCGGCTTTTCTCCCGCACAGGCTTTTTACCGCTGGGTATCCGCCCTCCCGTGCGGAAACGGATGCCCGGTCGTTATCGCCGCAGTGTGCGGATCTTTGTTCGTAAAGGGACAGGTAGTCCCCGGTTTCAGCGGCGACGCGACAGGAATCCTCGCGCGCAAGCTCAAGGCAAAGGGGTTTTCGGTTATTGGAAGTGCTGAGCTTTCCTATCCCGACAACTGGACCCAGGTCACGAATCCGGCAAATGCGGAAGACACGCAAATCCTGCTCGCCGCGGGGGACGCGCAGGCACAGGCACTGGCGCAAAATATCCGGGTGGGAAAAACGAGCATGCTTGTCCGGCCCATTTCCCGTATCATTGCCTCGCCCGTCGCTCTTTTGTTCCGCTCGATTGCCCGCCGTTTTTTCGGACTTCTGTATATATCGGATACCACCTGCACCGGGTGCGGTCTGTGCGCGCAAAGCTGCCCGTCTTCGGCGATTCACCTGAAAAGGCAGCTCCGCCGCGGCACCGGCGCGTTCATCCCGAAAAGCCGGCCGGAATGGAATCTTGAATGCCAGGGCTGCAACCGCTGCATCAATATCTGTCCCTCCCGGTCCATTCAAACCTCGCCGGCCCGGTTCATACTCCACGCGGGACTCAACATCGCCGCCCTTGCCGCGGGAATTGTATATGCGGGTATTCCGTCACATCTTCTCGGCATCACGGGCTTTCCCGGGACGGCCCTGTCGATTTTTTCGGCTGCCGCATTCTTCATCCTGTTTTCCCTTTTTCAACTCACTTTCCTCGAGATGCTTCTCAGGGCTGCGGGTCGGACCGAGACAGGAATGAGAGTTCTTTCAATGGGCTCCTGGACGAAAAACTTCCGCCGCCATACCGCGCCCGGTTACAAGGCGCCGAGGTATGACCGATAGCAAAAAAAAAAGCATCAGGAATATTTTATCGTCTACAGATCCCGATACTCGAACCAGTCGAAGTCCGCGTATTTGGTGTGCGTGTTCGTGTCGGTGCAGCAGATGCCGGCGAAGGTGCCGGTGAACTCCCCGAATTTGCAGTACTCGTCGGAAAAAAGGGAGGTATCCCATACCGGTCCGATTGCCGACCAGCCTTCGCCGCCGATGCAGGATAGGCCGCTGACGCCAGCTTCTCCCTCATCCAGACTGTAATAAAACTGAGTGGAGCGGCCCCGTATCCGGCACTTCATGAATACGCGCTTCCCCGCGCCCAAGCGAACGCGGGTTTCGCTCAGTTCGGTTTTTTCGCCGTTCTCGACCCTCATGAGGGCAAGGGTTTTCCCGCCGAGGGAATCGCTTGTATAAATCCTGAGATACACCCAGTTCATGTTGTCATAGTAGAGCGCGAGACCCGCCGAATGCTGGAAGGTATCGGGCTCGAATTCCACCGCGCACGCGAATGCGGCATCGAGCGAGGTAAGGCGGCGCGCGATAAGGCTTACGCGGTCGAGAGAGCACAGGGACTGCTGGCCGCGCATCCGAAGAAATCCGGGACGCGATGCGGTCTTCGCCCAAGCTTTCCAGTCTGTCCGCGGGGACACGAGGTGAGGATTCCATTGCCCGTCAAAATCCTCCCGCGCGGGAAAATCGGGGACGGTATATTCGCGCAATCCCGGCTCGGGAACTTCGACTTTCGCGAGGTTTCCTCCGCCTTCGAGCCTTAGCCAGTTGTCATCGGTCCAGTACATTTTCTGCAGCGCAGTCTCCCGGCCTAATGCGCACCGGAGTTCCGGCACAAAGGGGCGGGAGCACAGATGGGCGAGGTACCACTGCCCGTCCCGTGTCTCGACAAGGGAGCCGTGCCCGGATTTCTGCAGGGCAGACCCCGGATTGTAGCGGTCGGGTTTCAGGAAGTCGTCATTGTCCCTTCCTTTGAAGTCGGGCGTGGAAGTGAGTATGGGATTCGCGGGATCCTTTTCGTAGGGGCCGAACACCGCCTCCGCGCGGCCCATCGTGACCGAATGGCCGTAGCCCGTGCCGCCCTCCGCGCACATGAGATAGTATTTACCGTTACGCTTGTAAAGATGCGGAGCCTCGACGCAGCCGCGGTCGGTGCCCCCCGTCCAGATCCGGCGCGCATAGCCGATGACGGAACGGGAACCGCAGTCCCATTCCTGCAGCACGATGACCCCGGGCTTTTTGTACCCGTCGCGGAATTCCCATTCGAGGGAGACGACGTACTTTTTTCCGTCGCTGTCGTGGAAAAGTGAAGGATCAAAGCCGACCGAGTTCAGATATGAGGGAACGCTCCAGGGCCCGGTAATTTCGGGGGAGGACACGAGAAAGTTGTCGACGTCGAAAAAGCGGGCGTTCATCGAATGCATGAGGCTGTATACCGCGTAGAAAAGTCCGTCCGCCTCGCACCAGGAAAGGCAGGGCGCCCAGATGCCCTTCGCCGAGGGAAGGCGCCGGAGGTCGAGCGCGGCCTCGTCGGTGAGTATATGGGTGAGAAGGCGCCAGTTCTTCAGGTCCCTCGAGTGATGCACCGCGATTCCCGGGAACCATTCGAACGTGGACGTCGCGATATAGTAGTCGTCTCCCCGCCTGACTATGCTCGGGTCGGGGTGGAAGCCGCTCAGGACCGGGTTTTGTATCATGCGTGTATCCCCTTCGCTTCTAGGTTACGTCGAAACCGTTGACGGCGCAGACGGACGCAAAGAAGTGCCCGCTGTCCTTGATGATGCGTCTCAGTCCGTGCTCATAATCGGTATAGACGACACCGAAACGCTTCGTAAAGCCGAAGCCCCATTCGAAGTTGTCGTAGAGGGACCAGACGAAGTAGCCCCTCACGTCGCAGCCGTCCTTCATTGCCTGCCAGGAGGCGGCAAAATGACGGCGCAGATACTCGACCCGCACGGGATCGTGGACGCAGCCGTCGGCAGACACCGCGTCCGCGCCGCTCGTTCCGTTTTCGCTTATGTACACGGGGATGTTGCCGTACTCCGTTTTGATACTGCGCAGGAGATAATACAGCGACTCGGGCGTTATTTCCCATTCGTCGAACTCGGCGCGCTGCAGATAGGGACGGTACACCTGCTTCGCCTTTATGTGGGCGCTGCCCGCGTCAAAGGCCACGAGGCGCCTCGTATAGTAATTGATTCCGAGAAAATCAGTTTTTGCGGCCATGGCTTCCATGTCGCCCTGTTCGATCTTCGGCATCGAAGGGCCGTACCAGTCGGCCATCTCACGCGGATAGCCCCTTCCGAAAAGGGGATCCATGAACCATTTGTTGAACGCCTGATCCCACCGGCGCGCGGCGTCCGCGTCTTCTTTCTTTTCGGACGCGCTCTCTATCCATGCAAGGTTGTTGACGATGCCGACCTTTGCGTCCTTCACGTTCGCCCGGATTATCGGAACGCTCCTGCCGTGGGCGACGAGAACGTGGTGGGCGGCAGCCAGCGTCGTCTTCAGGTCCTTGAGCCCCGGCGCGTGGACGCCGTAAAGGTGCCCGCAAAAAGAATACACCCAGGGCTCGTTGAAGGTCATCCAGTTTTTAACCCGGTCGCCGAAGAACGACGTGACGATATCGGCATAGGCGCAGAAATGGTCTATCGTGTCCCGTTTCGCGAAGCCGCCTTTGTCCTGCAGGGCTTGCGGAAGGTCCCAGTGAAAAAGGGTTACCCAGGGAGTTATCTTCCGCTCGAGAAGGCCGTCCATGAGCCGGTCGTAAAAATCGAGACCCTTCGCGTTCACCGCGCCCTTCCCTTCCGGAAGGATGCGCGGCCAGGAGACCGACATGCGGTAGTTGGCTATGCCCATATGGCCCATCAGCTCTATATCCTCGGGATACCGGTGATAGTGATCGCATGCGACGTCGGCGGTGAGGCCGTCGTCGGTTTTTCCGGGGGTATGCGCGAAGGTATCCCAAATGCTCTTTCCCTTTCCGTCGGCGTCCGGAGCGCCCTCGATCTGATAGGCAGCGGTGGACGCTCCCCAGACAAAGGAATCGGGAAACGTCAGTTTTTCTGTGTACATGATATCATCCTTTCACGGCTCCGGCGGTAACGCCGGCCAAAATCCATCTGTTGAAGACGAAATACAGCACGAGGGGCGGCAGTGCGACCAGCGTCATGCAGGCGAACTGCACCGCGTAGTCGGAAACGTACTGCCCGGAAAAAAGTATAATCGAGAACGGCAGGGTCCGCTTTGCCTCCGACGAAAGGTAGGTGTTTGCCATGAGAAATTCATTCCAGTGGTTCAGGAAGGTCTGGACGCCCACCGTCGCGAAGCCGGTAACGGCCATCGGCGCTATTATCTGCGGGAGGATGACGTGATAGCCGGCCCCGTCGATAAACGCGGACTCCTCCATCGATTTCGGTATCCCCGCAAGCAGGCCCGCGAACACTATCGTGTTGAAGGACATGGTGAAGGCCATATACGAGATGATCAGGCCGAGATGGCTGTCGATGAGATGGAAAAAACGGTACCAGATAAAGTTGGGAAGCAGGGTCGTATGTATCGGTATGGTCATGCCGATGATGACGAGTAGCCATACCAGTTTTTTCAGCTTCCATTCCATCCTCGTGCACGCATAGGCGAGGCAAAAGGGAAGTATCGTGCCGAGGGTAACCGATGGGATGACTATCTTCAGCGTATTCGACAGGTACAGCGGAATCTTGCCGTCAAAGAACGCCTTGTAGTAGTTGCCCCACTGCGGGACCGCGGGAAAAGAAAGCAGCTCGGGACCGAACAGATCGCCCGACTTTTTGATGGAATAGGAAAAGAGCCAAAGAAGGGGGAAGAGCTGCGCGAGAAGCAGGGCCGTAAGCACCAGAGTGACAAGAACCTTCCCCGTGTTTTTTCTGAGCAGATAGCTCGTATCGCGTTTCATATTTGATCAACCGCCTTTTTGAACATCCTCTGAATCGTCAGGGTAAAGAATACCGCGATGATGACGAAGAGGACCGAGATCGCGTTGCCGTAACCGTACTCGGTGTACTTGAACGCCCGCTGATAGAGATAGAGCGCGATGAACTGCGTCGTGTTTCCCGGCCCTCCCTCGGTGGAGAGGTATATCATTTCCATCTGCTTGAGGGACGAGACGACGTCTATTATGATGATCGACTGCAGGACCGGCATCATGTAGGGCAGGATGACGTTCGTATAGAGGTGCCACTTGTTTGCGCCGTCCACGATCGCCGCTTCCTCTAGCTCCTTCGGCACCGTCATGAGGCCTCCGTAGAAAAAGAGCAGGGCCCAGCCGAACCCCTGCCAGATCATGATCCAGATGACGGCCCAGAGAGCGGTCTTCGGATCGCCGAGCCAAGCCCTGCCCGAGTCGGCGAATCCCATGAAATGCAGCAGCTTGTTCAGAAGACCGAAGGTCGGGTGAAATATGTTAACCCACAATTTCGTGACGACAACGAGGCTGAGAATGGCCGGGATAAAATAAATCGTCCTCAGTATTCGGGATGTTTTCTCGGTTATCTTGGTGAGTATCGACGCGATCAGAAACGCGAGCACGTTCTGGAAAAAAATCGTGACCAGAATCAGGACGAACACATTATACAGGGACTTCCAGAAAGTCTGGTCGAGGGCGAGACGGAAAAAATTGTCGAGCCCGATAAAGGTCATCTTGCCGAATCCGGCAAATTTGGTAAGGCTCAGGCCAAGGCTGATCAGGAGCGGTATCGCGATCGCGAACAGCATGATGCACAGGCCCGGCAGCACGAGAAGCGCGATTACTTTTTTATTGGTAAAAAGGGGATTCATGGTGTTTCCTCATGGCGGGTAAAAAACGGCGGCTTCCCCTTACGGGGAGACCGCCGTCCCGAGTGCAGCTGTTTATTTTACCTTTGATGCGCGGTCTGCCGAAGCATCAAGCGCCTTGGCGAAGGCTTCCGGGGTGATCATGAGTGCGCAAAGCTGGCGGATAAGTTCCTGATGATCTTCCTTGAACACATTGTCCGACCGGTCAAGGCCGGGGGTTCCGCTCGTGGTCTTCGCGTCGGCCGCGATCTGAAGGAGCTTCTTGCTCACGAGAGAGTCGGTCGGCAGCGGGGTGACTTTCTGCGCGGGGAAACAGGCCTGGGTTTCCCAGGCGAGGGTGCCGAATCTCTTGCCCAGCAGTTTTACGTATTCGTTGGCAAGCGTTTTGTTCTTTGAGGTGGAACTGATGAAATAGTTTCCGCCGAACCAGGCGAGCAGGTCGTCAGCGCTTCCCTTTCCGCCCTTGATGACGGGGAACTTGATGACGTCGAGGCTCTTCCTGAAATTCTCGGAGAAGTTCGCGTCGGTGGCGAGGGACATTTCCCACGAGCCCATCATGTACATTGCGGCCCGTTCCTGGCCGAACATGTTGCGGGCGTCGCCGTAGTCGGAAGTGGAAAGGTTCTCCTGGAAAACGCCGGCCTTGACGATTTTCTGAATGTAGGCGGCCGCCGACACGAAATCGGGATCGGTGTATTTGGCGGTACGGACGAGGGCGGCGTTCACCCGGGTAAAGTCGCCGTTGATGCGCTGCGACACGTTGTCGAAGAGTTCGCAAAGGGGCCAGCCTTCCTTGCCGTTCGTGGAGACGGGTATTACCCCGATCGCCTTGAACTTGGGAGCCGAGGCGATGATGTCATCCCACGAGGTCGGTATCGCGACGCCGGCTTTCTCGAAAAGACTCTTGTTTATGTACAGAACCCACATGTCGCCGGACACGGGGATGCCGTAGAGAGAGCCGTCATACATGTTGCCCTCAAGGGATCCGCTCATGTAGCCGTAGCCGGTAAAATCCTTCGCGTTGAGTTTCTCGACGAGGCCCGCGTCGATGAGCGGCTTCATCATTCCGCTGAACGACCAGTATTTCAGGACGTCGGGCAGCTGGTTGGCGGTCGCGTAGATCTTTACCTTTTCCTGCCAGGGCTGATCCTGATAGCTTTCCGTCACGATTTCCACGTTCGGGTGGGCGGCGATGAATTCGGCGTTGATCTTTTCGATGACGGCCCCGTATCCGTTCTTGCGGTCCGGAAGGTTGTCGCCCATTTTCAGTATTATTTTCTTGTCCGTCTTCGGGGCGTCGGTTCCTCCGCCCGCGAACGCCATTCCCGCAACCAGCAGCATGCACGAGAGAATTCCAATGATTTTTTTCATGATGATGGACCTCCTTGATTGTCCGTCTTCAGTATCATCCCCTGCCCGTCCGCTGTAAATGATGGATTCTACGATTCATTGACGCCGGTTCAGGAAAACTGGCGGGGACTCGTGCCCGTCGCCTTTTTGAAGGCGCGGCAGAATGTTTCCACGTTCGCGTAGCCGGCTTTCTCGGCGATCTCGTAGGTGCGGAGGTTCGTCTCGAGGAGCAGTTTTTTCGCCTCGTCCATCCTCGTCCTCGTAATGAAGTCGGTGACGGTCTCGCCGGTCTCGCGGGCAAACTCCCAGCTCAGGTGATTCTTGCTCACCTCGGTGTATTCCGCGATTCGGGAAAGGTCCATGCCGCTTTCATGGTAATGCTCCCTGATATACCGGCGCGTCCGCACGACGATGCGGCTCGGCGGGACAAAGCCGCGCATGCACGAAACGAAAAGTTCGGGAAGATCCTCGACGCGAGCGATCACGCCGCCTGTCCGCCTCTCGAACCCGATATCGAGGTAGGACCAGGAGGCTTCGTAAAACCGGTCGAAAGCCTTCTCCATTTTTCCGGGATCCTGCATGAAAACCCAATACTGGTCAAACGACAGGGCCCCGCAATCCCCGTCGGCCCCTCCTGCAAAATGGGACAGCAGATCGGCAACGGTTTTCTGGAAGGCATAGAGATTACTCTCATAGCGCTTGCGGACTACCGGCATATCGCCGGGCCTCAAGATCATGAAATGGAAAGGGAAGGCGGCATTAAACCGGCATGAAGCAAACCGTTCTGCGAGAAGAGGGACAGGTCCTTCAGCCATATCCCGGAAAAAAGAATCCCGCAAGCCCTCAAGGAGGGCAAAATCCGCAGCTCCCGCCGCGTCGGGATGAGTCTCTTCGTTTTTCCTGTCCGTCACTTTCCGTATCAGGGAAGTAAGCCTGCCCTCGTCGAGTTCGGACTTCAGTATATAGTCGCAGGCCCCGGCCTTGAAGGCGCGCCGGACATACTCGAAGTTGCTGTAGGAACTCAGGAAAATGACAGCCTGTTCGTATCCGCCTTCCCTCATGCGTTCGGACAACTCAAGCCCGTCCATCACGGGCATATCGACGTCGGTAATCACAATGTCCACCGACGGATTATTTTGCAGAAATTCAAGCGCGGCCTTCCCGTTCTGCGCCTCGCCGGCGATGCGGATGCCCCGCCCCTCCCAGCTGCACAGAGACTTCACTGTGAGCAGAACGAGCGGCTCGTCGTCGACTATGAGTATTTCCGTCATGAGTTGTCTCTTTCGGAAAGCAGACCCCGGATATCCTCGGACACCCCGAGAATGGGCAGGGTCAGCGTGACCACGGTGCCCTCGCCCGGATAGCTGAGGACGGTCACTCCGTATCCGCTTCCATAGGAGAGGATGATCCTTCTCCTGACGTTATAGAGACCTATACGAGTAAAGCCCTTTTCCGCCGAAGGACCGTTCTCGAACAGATTCTCGAGAATCTCGGGGGACATCCCGAAACCGTTGTCGCGCACCTCGAGCGTCAGCGCGGTATCGGTCCTCGTTGCCTCGACGGTAATGGTTCCGGTGCGCGAAAGGCCGTGCAGCCCGTGCAGGATCGCGTTCTCGACGATGGGCTGGAGTATCATCGCGGGCACGCCCAGGGCCATCAGGGAGGAATCGATATCCTTGTAGTACTCGAAACTGTCGCCGTAGCGGACCTGCATGATGTATACATAGCTGTCCAGGTTCCTCATCTCGCGATCGAGGGAATATACCGTCTCGTCCCTGCTCAAGTTGTCCTCGGTAATGTTCATCAGCGCAGTCGTCATGTTCCTGATGGCCTCGTTCTTCGTCATCAGGGCCATCATGCGTATGGAGTTGAGGGTGTTGCACAGAAAATGGGGATTCAGCTGATAGCGAAGCGCCTCTATCTCGACCTTCAGGCGGTCCTTCTGCTCTTTTTTTATCTCGGTCGTAAGGGTATCGATTTCGGCGACCATCAGATTGAAGGACTCGCCGAGCCGGTTCAGCTCGAGGAAATCGCCGGACTCAACCTTCACCGTAAAATCGCCCTTCGAGACGGCGTCCATCTCCCGGCCGATGGCACCGAGCGGCTTTACGATCTGCGCGAAGAAGAGAGAGTTATATCGGATAAAAAGAAAACCGATAAGGGCCATCGCCGCGTAGGCATACCACATGAGCGTATCGACGGTAGCCGTGAGCGCGCCTACCGATACGGCCTCGGCGATGGACCAGCCGGGGGTGTTGACCGTCTGTTCCATCACTACATACCGGGGCCCCAGCTCGTTCCGGATGAGGGAAAATTCCCTGCCTATCATTGTTCGGTCGCGCGCGGCAAGCACGAGTCCGTTCTGGCCCACGAGGAAGGTATGCGCCGCGTTTTTCGTTTCGAGAAAGTCGGCAAGAAGGGCCATGTCGAAGGATACGAGGAGCGTGCGTACGCCCGTTTCAAACGCACGGTTCGCCGGTGGCGTGACCACCAGGGAAACCACGGGACGTTCGGGATTCTTTTGGTATCCGGAGGAGATTGTGTCGGGAAAAACCACAAACCCGGGACGGCTCTGCGCAATGGCGAGGAAGGAGTCCAGTTCGTCCTTCCCGAAATTGATCCCGTTGAAATTCCGGCAAATATAGGGCGGGCTGTCGTCGGCAAAAAAAAGATAAAAAGACCCGAGCTGTTTGGTAAGGATAAAAAACTTGTTGAAGATGTCATCCATGGAGAGGGTGAGCAGATACCGCTGTTCGGCCGACTGCAGCGTCACGTAATCCAGGGTTTTCTGCATCAGGACCCTGTCATGGATGAGGGAGGAAGCGATAATCGCGAAATCCTGCATTTTCGAATCGAGGTTCGCCGCGGTCTGGACCAGCGCGGAAAACTGCTGTTCGCTCGTTTTCCGCACTATTTCCTTGCGGAATACATAGCCGGTCAGAAGAATGACCACGATCGTGGGAAGGGCGATGAGCATCAGAAACGAGTAAGTGTGTCGCGTCGCAATGCTGCGAATGGGAGCCATGACGAATTATATCATACTTTTCCGAACAGCAGGGAACAGTTCTGCCCGCCGAAGCCGAAGGAATTCGAGATGGCGTAGCGGAGCGGTCTCTCCCTCGCCTGGAGGGGCGTATAGTCAAGGTCGCAGTCAGGATCGGGGTTTTCAAGGTTGATGGTCGGAGTCACGATACCGTCACGGAGAGACTGGACGCAGACAATGGCCTCGATGGCGCCGGCGGCCCCCAGAGTATGCCCGATCATGCTCTTGGTCGAGCTGACCGAAAGGGCGTCCGCGTGCGCGCCGAAGGCCCGTCTGATCGCTATGGTCTCGACCGCGTCGTTCGCTTTGGTCGAGGTTCCGTGGGCGTTTATGTAGTCGATGTCGCCGAGGCTCACCTTGCCGTCCGCCCCCGCGCGGATCATCGCTTCTGCGGCGTGCTTGCCTTCGGGGTCGGGAATCGCGATGCTCTGGGCGTCGCATGTCATGCCGAAGCCGAGAAAGGTCGAAAGGATAGTCGCTCCGCGCTTTTCCGCGTGGGAACGGCGCTCGAGCACCATGATGCCGGCGCCCTCGCCGATGACGAAGCCGTCGCGCTCCTTGTCGAAGGGGCGGCTCGCGCGCGTTGGCTCGGCGTTTCTCGTCGAGAGCACGCCCATGCAGCCGTAGGAATCGACGACCATCGGGGTGATGGCGCCTTCCGTGCCGCCGGCGATGACGACGTCGGCATAACCCGACTGGATCATCATCTTGGCCATGGCCAGATTGTGGCCACCCGTCGCGCAGGCGCTCAGGATGGCAAAATTCGGCCCCGTAATGCCGAGATTGATGGCGATCACGCAGGATGCCATGTTGGCGATGGTTTTCGGCACCGAAAGAGGATTCCCTACCTTCGGGCCGTTCTTGATAAACGAGGCATACTGCTCGTCGAGAATGTCGAAGCCTCCCGCGGCGGCGCCGACAAGGCAGCCTATGCGCGAGGGATCCATGTTAGGTATATCGAGACCCGACTGGGCGACGGCCTCGATGGCGGCGTACACGGCCAGCTGCGAAAAGCGGGCCATGCGGCGCGATTGTTTTTTGGAAATGCGGACGTCGGGGTCAAAGTTCTTTGACTCGCAGGCAATCTGGCTGTGAAAAAGCGTTGCGTCAAAAGCCTGGATAAGAGCGGCGCCCGAGTCTCCCTTTACGCATGAAGCCCAGAATTCGTCGACGCTGTTTCCGACCGAACTGACCACTCCCATTCCCGTTACGACTACGTCGTTATCGTTCATGAACGAACCCCTTGTTTTCTGGTTCCCTCAATTTTGCTTTCAAGAAAATGAATGACGTCGGTGGCAGAGTAATCAAGGCCGAATTTGGTTATCAGGAGTTTCAGGGATTCCAGATGGGAACCGACCGTCAGCAGGGGCTTTTCGAGGTAGCCGCCCGCGTATTTCATGCCGAGCCCGATGTTCGCCATCAGAGAATTGCACAGGCATCGGGCTTCCTTGGTCCGTTCGGCCAGGCCGCCTTTATGGACGAATACCTTCTCCGCTTCGGCGGTGCAGCGGTAGCCCACGGTTCCATTTTCGGTCTTGAAGAGCTCGCGCAGAAAGCCCAGATTGCATACGCGTTTCCGCTTCAAAAATTCGACTGAATCCGACACGGTGTCGGATAAAAGGGCGATTTTAAAGGGATAGCCGGTGGGAGAAGCTGCGGGATGGGTAAACACGAGAGCCTTGCCGGCCGCAACGGCCTCGAGAAAACGTTTTTTCAGTTCTGGCAGAATGCCGGATTCGCGGCAGAACGCGAACAGGGTGCCGACCTGGATGCCGACGGCGCCTTCGGTTCTGGATTCCCCGAGAGATTCGGGCATGCCGCATGAGCCGCCGAGCCAGAATGGAATATTGAGGCCCACCATCTTGGCATAATCGACTGTGTCCTTGGGACCGTAAATGGGTTCCCCGTTCGCGTCGAGGGAAAGCACTCCGCGCGGCGGGGCATTGTGGCCGCCGGCCGTATTGTTTTCGACCACGATGCCGTCAACCCTGCCGGAGGCGCGGGTTGCCATCGTGGCAGCAAGAATATAGGAAGAAACAATGGACAGGAAATAGGGTCTCTTCATGCGTGCAGGAGGAGACTCGAGAATGTGGGCAGGATTAAAGCGCACCACAAAATGCTCATCCTTCTCGGCGCCCTCAACGGGAACCCGGACCATACCAGCCTCTCCGCGGGCATAGGCATCCAGCAGGCCGGGAATTTCCAGGGGAATTCCCGCGCCCATCAGTATATAGTCCACTCCGGCGAGCATGGCGCCGTAAATCGCCGCAGGATTCGATAGGGGTATCTTTGCCAGAAAGTTTATTCCGACCAGACCGGTATGTCCTTCCTTCGCAAGATAAATCTCGATAAAATTGGCCACTACGGTCAGGGCATCAAGCTCGTCGTCGCGGGACTCTATATCGGAAGCCTCCGGAACTGCGGTCCGTAAAGGGATGGTTGAAAAATCATGGGTGTCATCCGTTCCGTCCGGACGATAATAAGTCTCAAGTATTCGTTTCGCGACCTTTTGGTCGGGGAATGCGTCAAGAGCGCGTCTCGTGTGTCCGTCCGGATCGCCCTGTTCAAGCCGCCGTGCAAGCACCGCGTCCAGCGCTACGCCTGAAACAACTCCGAGCGCACCGCTTGCAGCGACTGTATTTGCCAGTTTCCAGTTAGAAACCCCGACGCCCATTCCGCCCTGTATAATCTTGGGATGCTCCATAGCACCATCCTTCTGACATTCTGTGTCATTTTGTCATGTGTATAATACGGTAAATGGGGACACGGGTCAAGGATGAAAATATGTGTTATTATGCATATATTATGGATCAACCCGATATCGAAGAAATCATCGCCCAGGACATCGCGTCCCTGCGCACCTGCCCGAAAAAGCTTGACTGCGCCGCCTGCGAGGCGGATACCTGCGTCATGGTCGTCTCCGTCGCCGATTTTCCCACCCAATACGGCAAATTCCGCATCATCGGCTTTGTGAACAACAAGGACCAGAAAGACCACATCATCATCCAGAAAGGCGATCTGGGAGACGGGGAATCCGTCCTTACCCGCGTGCATTCCGCCTGCCTGACCGGGGATGCCCTGGGAAGCCTGCGCTGCGACTGCGGCCCCCAGCTTCACCGCGCCCTCGAGCTGATCGAAAAGGAAGGATGCGGCGTAGTGCTCTACCATCAGGAGGAAGGACGCGGCATAGGGCTCGTGAACAAGCTCCGCGCCTATGCCCTCCAGGACTCGGGCTACGACACGGTGGACGCCAATATCGCCCTCGGTTTCAGGGCTGACGAGCGCAATTACCGTGTTCCTGCCGAAATGCTGAAAAAAATCGGGGTAAAAAGCGTGCGCCTCCTGACCAACAACCAGGAAAAGGTTGACGATATGGTAAAGAACGGGGTGCCGGTCACCGAGCGGGTGCAGCACGAACTCCCCGCCCACGAGCATGACCGCAAATACCTCGAAACCAAGCGCGAACGTTTCGGTCATTTTCTCGAACTGGAGCATCCAGAAATTACCTGAAGGGGGACATGACGACATTGAGTAGTTTTTCCTTGACTCCCGTGTTATCCCTGGCTAACTTATAGGGAGAAACAAATGAGGAGGCTTGCTTATGAAAGTTGACAGACAAGATTTATTCTGCGTAAGGTCTTTCGATCCGGAAAGCTATCGATATACGGATGAAGACAGTCCCTGCCTTGACGGGGAAAACTCCAATACCCGGCTTGACGGAATCCAGGCGAAATCGTCCGAAGACCAGGAGGACTGATCCGAAATTAGAGAATCTCCAGGGGATAGAGGGTGTCGTCCTTGATCTCGATATAGCCCTGGATTCTTAGGTTTTCAAGATTTTCCATCCTGACCAGAGGATTGTTTCGGTTGAAAGCCATAAAGGCGCGCAGCGTGATGCCTTCCTGCCCGGGCAGGAGAGAATCACGCAGGATTGTCAGCAATTCTGCTTCCTTGGTGATCATAGTGTGTACCTCGTCAAACTTGTTATAATTACCCATAACGATAGCACGAAAGGAAGAAAATTGCTAAGTAATTCCTGAAAAACCCGATAAATTTGTCGCGCCCAGCTCGATAATTATCGGAAGGAGAACCAAAATGAAAGTATCCGATAAGACGGTCTTCATTCACACCCTGCATGAACGATTTGACAAAAATATGTCCCGCCATTCAGGTGTTGACTGGAATAAAGTGGAAAAAAAACTTGAAGCGAATCCCGAAAAAATAAAAGCGCTGAATGAAATGGAAAGCACCGGCGGTGAACCCGACGTAACCGGTTTTGACGGGAGCACGCTTGAATTCATCTTTTGCGATTGCGCACCCGAAAGTCCCCTTGGCCGGCGAAGCCTTTGCTACGACCGCGAAGGGCTTGATTCAAGAAAAGAAAACAAACCAGAAGGCACTGCCGTGGAAAAAGCAGCGGCGATGGGCATCGAGCTCCTTACCGAGGAACAATACCG
>JAYVSC010000059.1:0-17769 GCA_043775705.1 Spirochaetales bacterium
GAGGTTCCTGCTTTCGGGGCAAAACCGAAAAGCGCAAAGGTGTCCGCAGTTTCGGAAGCGGCGTTTTCGTCTTTCTGGTTGATGCCCACATGGGCAAAGGCAAATCCGTGAACGGCAGCCCCCGCTTCCCTGCTGAGAGAGGTAACCGCACCCCAATCCTCCTTGTCGATCAGGTCGGCCTTGACCATCCAGCTGCCGCCTATTGCATGCACATTGGACCGCTTTGCGTAATCCGCAAGGTTTTTCAGGTCTATTCCGCCGGTCGGCATAAACTGGACCTGGGCAAAGGGTCCGCCCAGGGCATCAAGCATGGCAACCCCGCCTGAAGCTTCCGCGGGGAAAAATTTGAGCACCTCAAGCCCTTTTTCAAGGGCGGCCTCAATTCCGCTGGGATTATTGACTCCCGGAACGACGGGAATGCCGCGGGAGAGACAGTAATCCACGACAGAGGGATTAAACCCGGGAGACACGATAAATGAAGCGCCTGCCTCGATCGCTTTTTTGGCGAGTTCCACATTGATTACGGTGCCGGCTCCGACCAGCATGTCGGGATGGGCTCCCCTGATGGCGCGGATCGCGTCCGGGGCAGCTTCGGTGCGGAATGTAACCTCTGCGCAGGGCAGGCCGCCGTCAATAAGGGCCTGTGCAAGCGGTGCGGCTTTGGAAGCATCCTCAATCTTGATGACGGGAACCAGTCCGATATTGCCGAGTTTTATCAAAACAGGATCCATAATGCACTCCTTGGGGTAATTGCGTATTTGATTCAGTATCATATCAAATACCATGGAATACAAGAAGTTTCAAAACAAAATTTTGACGGGGGAGCGGATATAGGGTACACTTTTCTGTATGGATACAATTATTACATTCGGAGAAATCATGCTGCGTCTCAAATCTCCGGGGCATGAACGCTTTTTCCAATCCCCTTCACTTGAAGCGACTTTCGGCGGGGGAGAGGCCAACGTTGCGGTTTCCGTTACCCAGCTGGGAAAACAGGGGCTCTTTGTAACCGCTCTTCCGGACAATCCTCTCGGCGACGGAGCTTTAAACGAAATACGTAAATTTGGCGTGGATGTATCGAGAATCCGCCGTACCAAGGGCCGTCTTGGCATCTATTTCCTGGAAACCGGCGCAAACCAGCGCCCTTCCACGGTGGTGTATGACCGCGAATCAAGCGCGATTTCCCAGGTCAAGCCGGGCGACTTCGCATGGGCTGATATATTCAAGGGCGCCTCCTGGTTCCACCTCACCGGTATAACCCCTGCGCTCTCGCAGTCCGCCGCAGACAGCAGCCTCGAGGCAGTGAAGGAAGCCTACCATGCAGGGGTGACGGTATCGATCGATCTCAATTACCGGAAAAAACTCTGGAATTACGGAAAAAAGGCTCCCGAGGTAATGAGGGAGCTCGTAAAATACGCGGATGTACTGATAGCGAACGAAGAGGATATCCAGAACTGTCTGGGCATAGAGGCCGAGGGCGTCAATGTGGCTTCCGGCGAGCTTGATGCCTCAGTCTACGAAAAGCTGATCGCCCGGGTAAAGACGGAATTCCCGAATATCTCCCGATTGGCCGTGACCCTTCGCGCGTCCCGTTCAGCTGACCGCAACGGCTGGTCGGCGGCTTTTTCCGGAAAAACGGGCTTTTATCGGTCCCGTAATTACGAGATTGACGACATTATCGATCGCGTAGGAGGGGGAGACGCATTCTCGGCCGCCCTTATCTGCGGCCTGCTTGATTATCCGGATGACGAGGCGAAAGCCCTTGAGTTTGCGGCGGCTTCTTCCTGCCTTAAGCACTCGATTGAGGGGGACTTCAACTTGACCCGGAAGGGCGAAGTCGAAGCTCTGTGCAAGGGCGAAAGTTCGGGCCGCGTGCAGAGATAAACCGTTCCTGAGACGGGACTCTCGTTTGCAGAAGTTTCTCTCGCGTGATACTGTATTAATATCACATCAGGGTAAATGGGGTGTATGTTACAAAAACTGTTCGAAAAAATTGAAGAGGTCGGTAAATACTTTTTATTCCTTGGAGAAATTCTCAGGAGTTCCGTCAAACGTCCGTTTCACCTCTCGCTTTATATAGAGGAAATCGAGAACCTCGGCATCAACTCGATACTGGTCATCGTTCTTGCGGGGCTCGCAATCGGCATGATATTTACCCTGCAGATGGTATCCCTTCTTCAGCCCTTCCAGGCAGAGATAGGGACGGGAGCCGTCGTAGCGGTTGCGCTCGGCCGGGAATTCGCCCCGATTATCACGACGCTGATGCTTATCGCGAAGAACGGCTCGGCAATGGCTGCCGAATTGGGGACCATGCGGGTTACTGAACAGATAGACGCCCTTGAGTCCCTGTCCGTGGACCCGGTTCACTATCTGGTGCTGCCGAGACTCGTCGCATCCATTCTTATTTTTCCCTGCCTGACCATCCTGGCGAACCTGGTGGGGGTGTTCGGCTCGTTTTTCATTTCGACCCAGCTCTACGGCATTGATTCGGCCAGTTACGTGGCCTATATGCTGGATGTGCTGAAACCCAAGGATGTGTATATAGGGCTGATAAAGTCGGCTATCATGGGATTTATCGTGGCGACTATATGCTGCTACTTCGGGCTTCATGCATCGCAGGGCGCAAAAGGCGTCGGAGACGGTGCGACCAAAGCGGTTGTCGCATCATCGGTCGCAATTCTGGTGGCGGATTATGTGCTGGCCACCATCATGATGACGCTGAAGTTCTGATATGAAACCAATCATACGCATACGCGGCCTTTACAAGTCATTCGGGAAAGCCGAAATTCTCGGGGGAGTGGACCTTGATATCGACGAACGGTCCATTTGTTCCGTCGTAGGCCAAAGCGGAACCGGTAAAAGCGTTCTCTTTAAAAGCGTGATCGGAATGATTACTCCGGATGCCGGCAAGGTGTGGTTTCGGGACACGGAACTGACTTCTCTCTCCCGCACCGAGCTGATAGAGTTCCGGCACCATTTCGGATATTCCTTCCAGAATGCGGCTCTTTTTGATTCAATGACAGTAGGGGAAAATATTGCCTTTCCCCTACGGGAAGTGCTCGGCATGAAAGACCGCAGCGAAATACGGTCCCGGGTCGTAAAAATGCTTGAATGGATTGAATTACCCGGTATAGAATCAAAGCGGCCGGATGAACTGTCGGGCGGCATGCGCAAGCGGGTGGGCGTAGCCCGGGCCCTTGTCATGGAGCCTGAAGTGCTTTTTTTCGACGAGCCGACTACGGGACTTGATCCCATTTTGGCGGAAACCATCAATAATCTGGTTGTACGCGTGAACAAGGAGCTTGGAATTACCTGTATACTTATCACACATGATATTCCCGCGGCTTTCCGCATCTCCGACAAGATCGCTTTTCTTCATCAGGGAACCGTTGTTGCACAAGGGGATCCCCTGACCGTCTCGAAATCTTCCCACGATCTGGTAAAAGATTTTATCAGTATTTCCTTCAGCGAGTTGAAAGTATGAGTTTAATGCGGAATCTGAAAGTAGGACTTTTTTTCCTGACCCTCGGCGCGGCGGGTACCACCTATGTGGTGCTGTCCACCGACGGGTTTAACAGTTTCAACACGAAGCTCTACGAGGTCGTTCTTGACGACGCCCTGGGCTTGTCGTCGAATTCAAAGGTGTATGTCGCCGGCGTTCCCGTCGGGAAAATCGAGTCGATTGATATCGTCGACGGAAAGGCGAAAATCGAGGTCGCGTTTTTGCGCAATGTCGAAATTCACGGCGATGCCCTCATTGCCCGCAAGACCTCCTCGATTCTGGGCGCGTCGATTCTGACCCTGACGCCCGGCACGACGGGCTCTCCCCTCGTGAAGTCGGGGAGCCGTATTCAGGCAGAGCAGTCGAGCAGCGATATGAGCGCCATCGTCGGCTCGGCCCAGGCCCTGAGCGTCCAGATTTCCGATCTCCTGAAGGAATTCCAGACGCGGCAGCTTGAACTTCTTTCCGTCTCCCTTGAGACATTCAATTCGATAGCGATGAAGCTTGACGCGAGATCCGACGCCGAGCTTGACCGGGTTTCGCGCATTCTTGAATCCACCGCCCTGATTACCGAACGTTTCGAGCGGATACTCGGCGAAAAGGAAAGCGACCTCGGCACTTCGGCCACGGAGATTCGCCTCTCTCTCGAGAATATCCGCGCCATTACCGACGAGATACGGAACGGGAAGGGAAACCTCGGCCGTGCCGTGACGGACGAGCAGCTCTATGACAGCCTCCTCGGAACCGCGAAAAAGACGGAGGAAGCCGCGCAGAAACTGCAGGAAGCGCTCGACAGCGTAAACCGACTCGCGACAAACGCAGATAAGGTCGTCACCGACGCGAGCGGCATCGTCTCGAAGGCAGCCGGTCTCGGGGTGCAGGTGGACACGCAAGTACGGTACGACTTGCTCGCATCCGGCTTTCGTTCCGGGGCTTCTCTTCGACTCGAGCCCCGCTCTCAGGACCGCTGGTACCGCATAGGAGTTACGAGCGCGCCCGACGGGATTTCCACGAAAACATCGAGCGAGACCAATACGAACGGCGCAATCAGCCGCACCGAAGTGACCGAGACAAAGTACGGTGTCGCGATTGACGCGGAACTGGCACGAAAGCTCGGAATGCTCACCCTTCGCGGGGGACTCCTCGAGAACACCGCCGGAATAGGGCTTGATTTTCAGCCCGCCCCCTGGCTTTCTTTTTCGGGCGAGGTGCTGGACTTCAGGACAGGCGTTCCCCCGAACCTGAAGGGGATAGTTACCGTCTATCCCTTCTTTGATCCGAAGTCAAACAAGCCCTGGAACTGGATATACCTCCGGGGCGGCGTAGTCGGCGCGCTCGACAGCAGGCGGGACTTCTTTATCGGCGGAGGGCTTCGTTTTGCGGACGAGGAAGTCCGCGGCCTCGTCGGCCTCGTCCCCTTCACGGGAAAATAGGAGCATAAATGAAAAATACTACACCTGACTGGATACTTTCCTCCGTAATGGCCGCCGGCGCCTTTATCGTCACTTATATCTTTATCGACATGGGAATGCTTATTTCCCTTCTGCTGAGCGGCCTTTCTTTTGCGTCGGGAGTATTCCTCTTCCAGGTGAAAAAAAGCCGGGTGATCGAACAGGAAGCCGATCTTGAAACTTCCCTGAACGAGGGCAAGAGAAAACTCGACGAGATCGTTTATTTCAGGAAGCAGATAAAGGCAATGGTGATCACGGAAAAGGTTTCCTCGATATGCACGACGGTCGAGAAAATTCTTGCCGAGGTCAAGAGGGATCCGGGCGACCTTCAGGCAGCCCGTCAGTTTCTCTCTTACTATCTGGACGCCACGATAAATATCCTGAACAAGTACGTGAAGCTCTCGTCGCAGAACGTGAGCGATTCGGGCATCACGACCTCGCTGAAACGGGTCGAGACGATGCTGGATACGATCAATAAGGCTTTCGAGAAGCAGCTTACCCGGCTGCTGTCGAACGACGTGATGGACCTCGACACGGAACTCTCTCTTCTCGAGAAAACGATAAACATGGAAGGCTTGGGCGAAGAATTATAAAGGAGTCATTATGGGCGATATTTCAATTATGGAAACAGGTACATCAGCATTATCAAACGTCGACATGACGAAAGCAAAGGCGATTGCCGCGGGAATCTCGATCGATGATTCCCAGTCGATCATCCAGTACGGCGTCGGTGCCCAGGCGAAAATCTCGGGTTTCGCGGACACAATGCTCGGCCAGATCAGGTCTCATGACACGGGCTATGTCGGCGAGAGCCTGACGAACCTGATGTTCAAGATCAAGGACGTGAAGGTCGACTCGCTTACCACGCAGAACAAGAACTGGTTTACCGACATGATCAACGGCGTGCAGCGCTTCATGGCCCGCTATGAGAAGCTCGAAACCCAGATCGAAACGATCATCAACGAGCTTAACGACGCGCGGATGAAACTTCTCCGCGACATAACCATGCTCGACCAGCTGTACGGCAAGAACATGGAATATCTCAAGGATCTCGATCTCTTTATCACTGCGGGTCAGATGAAGCTCGACGAGCTGCGCGCGACGAAGCTCCCGGAGCTTGAAGCGCTCGTGAAGGCGTCGAACGATCCCGCAGATACCCAGAAATTCAACGACTTTACCCAATTTCTGAACCGATTCGAGAAAAAGCTGTACGATCTCAAGCTCTCGCGCATGATCGCCATCCAGACTGCGCCGCAGATACGTCTGATACAGAACAACGACCAGGCCCTCGTCGAGAAAATCCAGAGCTCGATAATGACGACTATCCCCCTGTGGAAGAGCCAGATCGTCATAGCCATAAGTCTTCTGAGGCAGAAAAAGGCCGCGGGAATCCAGAAGGCCGTGACAGATACGACCAATGAGCTGCTGACCAAAAATTCGGAACTCCTTAAAACGGGAACCATCGCGGTCGCCACCGAAATGGAAAGGGGCATCGTCGAGATCGAGACGCTGAAAAAGGTGAACGAGGATCTTATTTCAACCATCGAGGAAACGATTCGCATCCAGGAAGACGGAAAGACCAAACGCGCGCAGGCCGAGTCCGAGCTGATCCAGATCGAAGCCGACCTCAAAAACAAACTTATTTCGGCCCATGGCTGATTCGCCGCGCGTTCCGGTGCGCAGCAAAAAAAGCGGGTCCGGTTCGCAGTCAAGTTCGCAGTCAAGCGTTGCCTAACAGGAGTATAAAAATGAAAAGAGCTGTTGTCGGTATTCTCATTCTGATCGCTGCCGTCGGTATCGGCGTCGGCTATAAATTTCTTTCCGGGAAACCCGCGAAGGATTCGGCGAAGGGAGCGGGAGACCTCGTGTTCGCCTCCGTCGAGCCTCTCACCGTGACCGGCGTCGGCGGCTATCAGCTTTCGACCGTGGACCTCGGCGACGGAAACGTTCCCCTCATAAAGATTCCTCTCGACACCTGGGGCGGCTATGCGGCCCTCTTCGCCGCCAACGGCGGCGTCAAGGCAAACAAGGAATCCCTCTTCTACAAGAAAGGTAAATTCGCCGTCGAGCTGGTGAGGGAGGAGAGCGCGGGCGCGCAGCTTCAGGGATACGCCTCAGGCCGCTATCCGATCGTTTGGGCGCCTATGGACAGCCTTCCCGTTCTCTATGACGCCCTTAAAACCGACAAGCGCATAGTGCCGAAGGTGCTCGGCCTCTTTGACTGGTCCTCCGGCGGCGACGGCATCCTGGTAAAAGGGAGCATCAAGAGACCTGCCGACCTGAAGGACAAGATCATCCTTACCTCGAGCAATACCCCTTACAGCTTTCTTCTTCTCTGGTACCTCTCGCAGAACAATATGAGCGGCCAGGACGTCAAAGTGGTCTGGATAGACGACGGCGACAAGGCTCTCTCTCTTTTCAAGAAAGACCCGCGCATTGTCGCCTGGGTTTCCTGGACTCCCTTTATCAATGACGTGGTCAATTCCGCGTCCCCCGATTATATCGCCGATACCCGGCTTCTTATTTCCTCGAAGGACGCAAACCAGCTCATTGCCGACACCTATATCGTCCGCAATGACCTTTTCGCCGACAAACCCGAGATGATGCGCTCGTTCGTCGAGTCCATGGTCGAGGGCTCGGTTCTCATAGGCGCCTCCACCTACGCCGATATGGCTTCCTTCTATTCTCTCGCAAGCGCGGGGGAGGCGAAGGCAATGCTCGATGACGTGCATATAGCCAATTACCCCGAGATGAAAATGTTCTTTGACGACACCAATCCCATCGGCGCCTACAAGATATTCCTTCTCGCCCAGGAATATTACAAACAGCTCGGCTCCCTGGCCTCAACCGCCTCGTATGACCCGGAGCGGGTGATCAACACGAAGATAATCACCGACATCGGCGTGAAGGGCGCCTATGCGAACCAGAAAAACTTGATCGCCGACTCCTTCAACAAAAAAGCGGCCTTCGATATCGCCGATCTCGAGTCGCAGCGCATAGTGCTTACCAATGACGTACAGCTCTTTTTCGAGGCGCAGAAGCTCGACTTTGACCTTTCGTCCACGACTCCCGAAATAAAGGAGAACATCGCGCTTTTGAACAAGGTCGCCGAGCAGACCAGCTTTCTCGCGACCACCATGGTGAAGCTCGTCGGTCACCTTGATACCGCGAAGGTCGAGGAAATCAAGGCAAAGGGAAACCAGGCTTTCATCGAGGCAAGCGCCCAGGCCAAGCTCGTTTCCAAAAAGCGCGCGGAGTTCATCAAGAAGATTCTGGTTGAAAAATACAAGGTTGACCCCGAACGGATAATCACCGAAGGCAGGGGCTGGGACTCGCCCATCGACGCCGCCGATCCCGCCAAGAACCGCCGGGTAGAAGTTCAATTTATTTCCTTGGAGTAGGCATGAAAAAAACATTCGCAATTATGCTGGCGTCTTCCCTGCTCCTGCTCGGGAGCTGCGTCAAAAACGAAGTCCCTTCCGCTGATCAGCCTCCCGTCAAAAAGGGTTTCCAGCTGGAGTTCGGGAGCGGCTTCAATACCGGAATGAACGCGGTTGACGATTTCGGAATCTCGATCGCCCTGATCGTCGATGTCTCCGGCTCCATGGCGAACCGCCCTGATTCCGGAGGAGAGCCGAAATACATCCAGGCCGCGGGCGCACTTAAAACGGTTTCCCTCTATCTTGAGAAATTGGCGAAAACACAGAAGGACTTGAAGGTCAACGTCGCGGTCATAAAATTCAGCAGCGAGGTGAGCACCGTGCTTCCCCTGACCGCCATGGACGAAGGGGGATTCGCGAAGCTGAACGCCGCCTGCGTTCCGGAAAACTTTGACCCGAAAGGCGGAACGGCCATCGGTCTCGCGCTCGAGAGGGGAAGCGAGATACTTGCGCAGTCGGGGACGATATTCAACAGCATGATCATCGTGACCGATGGGGCTAACACGATTCTTCCGGAGCCCGCGAAGGTTATCAAGGCTATCTACTCCAATGCGAACAACAAAAGCACCGCCGATTTTACAGTGAGGACCTCGACGCAGCTCATGAGCTTCATCGGTTTCGACATCGATTCCCATATCTTCGACGAGTTTCACGAGCTTGGCGCGCGCATCACTTCCGCGGTAAACCAAAGCGAACTGGAAACGAGTCTGAAATCCCTGCTCGAGGCGGATATCACCAAGCTGGAGGGAAACTGATGAGAGGCGGGAGGGACATATGACGATGAACCCGATTTTACTGCGAATACTTATCAGTCTCGTCGCTGGTCTGCTTCTCGGTCTCGAGCGGCAGATTCACCGGCAGCCCGCAGGACTGAAAACGCACAGTCTCATCTGCACCGGCTCGACCCTGCTCATGATCCTGTCCCTGCTGCTTTCGGGAGGCATAGATATCGGTATGGGGAAATTCGGCGATCCCTCGCGCCTCGCGGCCCAGGTGGTTTCCGGAATCGGTTTTCTCGGCGGCGGCGCGATCATCAGGCAGGGTTTCAATATCAAGGGCCTGACGACGGCCGCGACCGTCTGGGTATCGGCGGCGATAGGGCTTGCGATAGGGGCCGGCGCCTTCTATGCCGCGGGCATCACCCTCGCGAGCGTCCTTTTGACCCTTGTTTTCATGGAACGCTTCGAGGCGAAATTTTTCCCCGCGAAAAACATCAAGACCCTCAATCTGGTCTTCGAGGAAAAGTATTTCAATTTTGAGGCTCTCGAGCACGAACTGCTGGGTTTTAAAATCACGATTCACAGCATGGATGTGTCAAAGACAATCGCTTCCGACCGGATCAAACTCGCGCTTCAGGTGCATGTGCCCGTTCATGTCGATTATTTCTTGCTGACAGATACCCTTCAGCGGATAGGCACGCTCATCAAAATGGAACTTACGTCAAATGACAAGTCGACTCGATAAGCTTCTCGCCGCGAACGGATTTGGATCCCGCAAGGACGTTAAGCGCCTCCTCCACAACCGCACGCTCACCGTTAACGGCGCAATCTCGAGAGATCCGTCGGCAATCGTGAATCCGGAACGGGACAGATTTACCCTTGACGGCGAGAATCTCGTCATCAGGACATCGGTATACCTTATGCTCAACAAGCCTGCCGGGGTTATTACCTCCACGGAAGATCCCGATCATACCACAGTGATGGACTTGCTTCGCGAACCCTGGTCGAAAATGGACCTCTTTGCGGTCGGACGGCTCGATCTCGATACCGAGGGACTGCTCCTTCTGACGAACGACGGCCCGCTCGGCCACGCTCTGACTTCACCCAAAACCGGTGTCGATAAAACCTATTTTGCGCGGTTGCGTGATCCAGTCGATGCCGAACTTTTTATCGAATATGAAAATCGATTTCTGTCGGATATCACTTTCAGGGACGGGTATACCTGCCTTCCCGCGAAGATATATCGCGATACGCCCGTCATGAACGAAGTGTTTTTAACTATACAGGAAGGCAAATACCATCAGGTAAAAAAAATGTTCAAGGCCGTCGGGAATGAAGTGATATACCTTAAGCGCATTTCAATGGGAACTCTCGTTCTTGACCCGAACCTCGATTGCGGAAACTACCGCGAATTGTCCGCGGAAGAAATATATATGCTGCGTCATCAAATGGAGGAAGCAAAATGAGTTTTGAGATTGTCGAAATGGATAAAAAGTATTTGGGAAATACCCTGGAAATTTACCAGTGGTATGTCAGGAATTCTACCGCTACTTTTCAAACACATGAGCCGACCCTTTCCGAAATGGTGGGACTGCTTTTTTTTACCGAAGAGAAATACGGTTCTTTCGCCTTGCTTGAAAACGGTATTTGCGTGGGGTACGGGATCATTACGCAGTTCAAGGCGCGCGAAGCCTTCGACAGGACCGCTGAAATTACGATTTACCTGGCAGAGTCCGCGACCGGAAAGGGTTACGGCGGGCTTGTGGTAGCGCATCTGGAAGGTTTCGCCCGGAACCATAATCTGCATATGCTTGTAGCTCTCGTATCCGGAGAAAATACGGCAAGCTTTAAGCTCTTCGAGCGGTCAGGTTATTCAAAATGCGCGCACTTTCACGATGCCGGCAATAAATTCAACCGCTGGATCGATCTTGTGTGCTACGAGAAAAAACTGTAGGTCAAGGATGAGCGCATCCGCTCCCGTCGTCAATGAGGGCCTTGGGCTATCCCGCGGCGAGGCGGAGGTACACGACTGTGATTGATTCTGAATGAGACCGAGGTTTAAAAAAGCGCTTCCTGCGTGCGTTCAAAAAAATGAAATGTCTTCCTGAATCCTGAGCAGCCCTGAAGGAATGTCAGGCAAACCAGCAGGCAAAGAACAATCATTTTTTTTCTTTTGCGCTTCATACGGTAATTTTAATATATTTTGTATAAATTCGCCATAAAGCACGTGCTTTTTGCTTTTTTTTATGTATTGACATTTATTCCTACTGCATACATACTGTATTTACTTTACCACTACTTAAGTATCAGGGAGGATATAATGGGTATTCAAAGCGACTGGAATCCCGAACTGTATTTGCAATTCGGAAATGAACGGACGCAGCCTTCATTGGATTTGGTTTCACGCATCAATTTGACCCATCCTGAAAAGATTATCGACGTGGGCTGCGGGCCAGGAAACAGCACGCAGATATTGGCCTCGCGGTGGAGCGAAAGCCGTATATGCGGAATAGACAATTCCCCCGCCATGATCGAAAAGGCGCGTATGGATTATCCTTCCCGGGAATGGGAAGTGAATGACGCGCGGAGCATCCGGGGAAAATGGGATCTGGTGTTTTCCAACGCCGTTATTCAGTGGATTCCCGATCATGAAAACCTGATTGAGGGACTGCTGTCCTGTGTTGCCGCGGGCGGCGCCCTTGCGGTGCAGGTTCCCCTTTATTTTGATATGCCGGTAAAAAAAGTCGTCGATGAAGAAGCGCGCCTCTTCGGCTCAGCCAAGAATTTCCCGGTTTTAGAAAATATCATGACAATTCACGGAGCCGATTTTTATTATGACATCCTTTCCGCCGGGGCGAAACAGGTGTCTCTCTGGAAGACCTCCTATCTGCATGTGATGGACGGTCATCGCTCGATTGTCGACATGATCAGGTCTACGGGCATGAAGCCGTTTCTGGACGCTCTGAAAACAGAAAATGAAAAGACGGATTTTGAGGCGAATGTGGTAAAGAACATAAAAAGCCGTTATCCGATCCGGCCGGACGGCAAGGTTCTTTTCCCGTTCGAACGCCTGTTTTTTATCGCATATGTGTAATGAACGGAAAAGCCTCCGAACGCTTGATGCGAGGGAGGCTTGTTCCTGACTATTCGTTAATTGGTTGACGTTATTGTTTACCAGCCGCCGGATGAGCCGCCGCCGCCGAAGCCGCCCCCGCCGCCGGAAAATCCGCCGCCGCCCGAGAAACCTCCGCCCGAGCCGAAGCCCCCGCCGGAATTATGCCGGCCCGAGCCGAACATGCTGCCGAGCAGAAGGCCCCACAGAAGTCCGCCCCCGCCGCCGCGCCTGCGTCCGAGACCGCCGAACATCGAAAGGATAAAAATCAGGAAAAAGACAATGCCGAAGATACCGCTCCCGGAGTTCGAGCTTGATTCGCTTCGCGGATTCTGGACAGCCTGCGCGACGATTGACGCGTTGCCGGTCGCGATGCCCACGATATTCTGCGCACCCGCGATTATTCCCTCTCCGTACTTTCCGGCCTTAAAGTAGGGCACAATTACGTTACGGATTATAAGGCCGCTTTTCATGTCGGTCAGCTCGGATTCGAGTCCGTAGCCGACCTCGATGCGAAGGGATTTTTCCTCGAGCGAAACGACCAGAAGCGCACCGTTGTCCTTTTCCTTGTCACCGAGTTTCCATTTGTCTGCGACACGCATGGAGAAAGCCTCGATGGCGTCACCTTCCAGAGACGGGACCGTCAGGACCGCTACCTGCACGCCGGTCTGCGCATTGACCGCGCTGAGGTAATCCGTGAGCTGCGATTTTTCGCTTGAGCTCAGGATGCCGGCCAGATCGTTGACCGGCCCGCTCATCGAAGGGGCTTCGAGCGCCCATATCGCGGAAGGCAGGAGAATGAGCGAAGCCGCGCAGAGGGCAAGCAAGGGAAACTTGTTTTTGTTCATATGCCTGCCTCCAGAATAAAAAGACCGTCGGCAAGCTCATTGGGATTTTCTTTTTTTGCCGGAAAGTGTTTTTCCAGAAGGTCGCCGCATTTCGTCACTGCCTCGACAAGGGCGTCGGCGGTATTTCCGTTTTTCACGCCAAGGGCAATATTGTCCGCGATCAGATCCCATTCACCCTGATCTATTTTCGAGGCAATCCCGGTATCGGCGATGATGCGCACCTCGCGCTCAAGGTAGGAAATAAAAATAAGAATACCCGTTCTTTCCATTGTCCCGTACACGCCGCTTTCGACAAAGTGCCTGAGCGCGCGGTTGTACACGGCGCGGTGCTTCGCCGCATTCGGGATGATCACTCGGTCAAGCGCCGGAACATTCGCGGCAATGAAGAAAAGCGCGATCACGGCAAAGCTGACGATTCCGTAAAACGAGGGAAGATACCACTCGGGAAGATGCCAGAAAGTCCGGTCGAGAAGGGCGCCTATCTGGCCGTAAAGGGGGATAAGCAGGGCAAAGGCCACGGCCCCGAGCACCACCGAGATGAAAAGCTCATAGAAAGAGTAGTCGGAGCTTTCGCTTGTCGCCGCGAGGGCGATCTCGCCGTTGGTCCGGAGCTCTGCGTCCTGCACGGATTTCCGTATCCGCTCGAAGTCGCCCTCAGCGAGCTTCAGGCGGTTAACCAGATTTTTTCTTTTCATTCAAACGATACCGTCGGTGCCGTATCCGCGCCTTCAGCCGCCGAGAAATACGCCTTGGCGGTGAACCCGGATATGTTCGCTACGATGGAGCGGGGAAACTGCTTGATAAAGATATTGTACGCCTTGACGACGTCGTTGAAGCGTCCTCGCTCGACAGAGATCCGGTTTTCAGTTCCCTCAAGCTGGTCCTGAAGCGCCATGAAGTTCGCGTTTGCCTTCAAGTCGGGGTAGTTTTCCGTTACCATGAGAAGGCGCTGCAGGGCTCCGCTCAGCTCGCCCTGGGCTTTCTGGAAACGGTCGAATGCGGCGGGATCCTTCAGTACTTCATCGGATATATTCATGACGCCGCCGGCCTTCGAGCGTGCCTCGGCAATCTGGGTAAAAACCTCGGATTCATGGGTTGCGTAACCCTTAACCGTCGCGACCAGGTTGGGTATAAGGTCCATGCGGCGCTGGTAGACGTTTTCTACCTGTCCCCACTGACTCTTGACTCCCTCGTCCAGGGATACCATCCGGTTATAATTGCCGCCGAAAAATGAATACAGCCCAAAGCCGATAACGGCTACCACTGCCAGAACGATCAGAAGTGTCTTGATTCCCTTGCTCATCCGTTTCCTCCAAAAGAAACATTAAAAAAGATATTCTCTCTAAGTTAATAAAATCGGGGGGTAGGGTCAACAGGTATTGCGGATTCCCTCTCATGAATGCTTGCCTGCCGTCCAGTTTCGGGTTTAGAATCTCATCCATGAATGATGATGATTTACGAAAAGCGGTGATCTCCTTCGGGGCGAGCGATCTGGGCGTCGCCCGTCCGGACGACGGCCCCCTCCCTTATGCGGTCTCAGTCGCGGTGCGGCTCTCGGACGCGGTAATCGACGAGATAAAGGACAGTCCAACCTATACCTACTTCAATCATTACCGTAGCGTCA
Organism: Spirochaetales bacterium; assembly: GCA_043775705.1. Taxonomy (GTDB): domain Bacteria; phylum Spirochaetota; class Spirochaetia; order Treponematales; family Treponemataceae; genus Teretinema. The sequence goes on from JAYVSC010000059.1 coordinate 14,697, forward strand.
ATTATTTACTTGACCAGATACTTCTCCGGACCGGTCTGTGGCTTCAGGAAAGGTGCGGGCGCTACATCACGGCCGCAGCTTCCCAAAGCAGGCCCGATTCCTCCTTTGAGGGCCGCTATTCCCATAAAAAGGCGGCATGCCTTGCGGGTATGGGATACATGGGACGCAATGGCCTTTTTCTTCATCATGAATGGGGTCCGCGGGTACGGCTCGCGACGGTTTTCACCGACTGGGCCGGATGCGGGACTTTTATCGAAGAGCGGCAGCAAGATGACCCCGACGGATCGGGCACATCCTGTGCGCTCTGCGGTCTCTGCGTCGCCGCATGTCCAGCCCACGCGCTTGACAATGAGGATTTTAATGCCCGAAGATGCAGTGACTGGATGAAAAAAGAATATCAGCATATAGGACGCGGGGCAGTCTGCGGTATCTGCATTCAGGTTTGTCCAAAAAAGGAAGGAAATAAATGAAAGAAATGCTGGTCATGTATGCGCACTACTCGAAACGAGCTGACAAATCGGTTGCGGACCTGCTCTCCACTCTGGATATCCATACGCGCAACGAAGGCGGAAAATGCTATTACGGCAGTATTCACGGCGGTTTTCGTCACATTTACGGCTCGATTCTCTATTTTCAGGGAGTGATACGCGCTTCCATGCCCTCATCGGCAGCATATATGGGCGAAATTGCCCTTTCCTTCCCCGAGGAAGGCGACCTTGACGAGGGGGCTTTTGCTTCCCTGTGCGCCTGCCTTGAAAAAGCTGATCAGGGAACAATCGACTTTGTTGCTTCCCTTTCGGACAATGACCTGCGGGTTCCGGTGAAACTTGACTGGTATAGCGACCGGTCGACCGTGCCCCTTTATTTTTTTCTCAATCAGATATTCGTCCACGGCACCCATCACCGGGGCCAAATTTCGCAAATTCTCGACGAGCTGAAGATCGAGCACGATTTTTCCAGCATCGATCTGGAGTTTTTGGGCGAATAAAAGGGATGGAAGGGTTTCCGGAATAAAAAAAGGGTATGGGTGAAATTACCATATCCTTTTTTATTGACATGTAATTGACCTGCGGTTATAATATGAACGTAGGTCATTAAATAAAGAATTATGAGGTGTGCATGGGAATTCACGAAAGGAAAACCAGGGAACGAGAAGAGCGAAAACGCCTGATTCTGGAATGTACCAAGGCTCTCATAATCGAAAGGGGCGTCGAAGCGGTCACCATGAAGGACATAGCGAAAAAGGTCGAGCTCAGCAAGGCGACCCTGTATCTCTATTTCCAGAGCAAGGAAGCTATCCTCGAGGAAATATTAAACGAGGCCGGCGACTTCTTTATCAACTATGTCGAATCGCGCATGTCTCCCTCGGACTCGGGGCTCCAGGCAATACGGGTTTTATGGATGAGCTACATAGAGATTTACGGCGAATCCCGGGATATCTTCGTGATGTTCGGCATCAAGAACCATATCGATCCCGACTTTCCCTTCATCATCGACGATTCTATGGACAAAAAAGGCAACTCTCCTTTCAGGCTGAACGAGATGATCGTAAACGTGCTGAAGCGGGGTGTTTCCGACGGAACCCTGGATCCTGCCCTGAAGCCCGATCGGGTCGCGCGCATCGTTCTTATGATCACAAGCGGGATTATCGACACTGTGGCGCGCCTTCCCGTCCAGCTTCGGGACACAAAACTGATTCTTGCCGAAATGAAAAGCACTTTCGAGATCGTCCTGCGGGGATTGGCCGCAGAGGGCTGCGACCGTTCGCTTCTGGTCCTTGCCGACAAATAATTTGGAGTTTCCATGAAAAAGTTCTTTGCGCATCCGGCTCTTATAGTCGCGGTCATCGCCGTCATCACCGTGTTTTTCGCGATCCAGCTCCCTCACGCGGAGCTGGACAACAACAATTTCCGCTTTGTCCCCGAGAATAACGAAGCCCGCCTGACATCGAAATACATCGATGATAAATTCGGGAGCCAGGTTCTCATCATGGTCGGCCTGGAGCGGAAATACGGGACCGTACTCGACGGCGTTTTCCTAAATCAGGTTCGCGCCTACGGCAAACGCCTGAAGGAAATCGGCATTATCGATTCGGTCAATTCGATCGTCACTTCCGATTACATCACCAGTTCGGGCGACGCAATCGTGGTTGAACCGCTCGTAAGCGAAAGCTTTACCGGAAGTGCGGAGGAAGTCGCTCAAATAAAGAAGCGGCTCCTGTCCTGGGACCTCTACAGGCAGGCGCTTGTTTCCGACGACTTCAGTTCGACTCAGATCCTTGTGTCGCTTAACATAAAGAGCGAGGAGGCGGGAAACCCCGAGACCGTCGCCGGCTACATGAAGGTGAAGAGCATCGCGAAAGAAATGTTCACGGACGATACCACCGTCTATGTGACCGGCATTCCCGTTTTCAGCGCCACAATCAACGACGCGGTGAAGAAGGATATTGTCCTCCTGATACCCCTCGTCATTCTCGTGGTGCTTCTCGTTCTGTTTTTTTCGTTCAGGCGCTTTGTCGCGATCGTCCTGCCCCTGCTTACCGTAGTCATCGCGACTATCTGGTCAATAGGCGCGATGCCGCTTTTCGGCATCAAGCTGTCGATTCTTTCCACCGTGCTGCCGGTCATTCTCGTCGCGGTCGGCAGCGCGTACGGCATCCATGTCGTCACCCATTATATGGACGATCTGGCCGTCAAAGGGAAAATGACCAGGGAAGAGCATGAGGCTCTGGTGTTCGCCCTGCTGAAAAAAATAGGCCTTCCGGTATTCCTCGCGGCGCTCACGACCTTCGCAGGATTTGTCTCAAACTGCTTTACGATGGTTCTCCCCATTCGGGAGTTCGGCTATTTTTCAAGCTTCGGGGTCGTGGTTTCCTTTGTCATTTCGGTTACCCTTATACCCGCGCTGTTTTTAATACGCGGTCCGAAGCACTTCGGCAAGAGGGAATTGACCGCGCCAGAGTCGGCCGGCGATCCGCCTTTGCCTGGGGAGGGTACCGACCGGACGAGCGATACGCTGGCGAAAGGACTTGTATCCGTCACGAGCAAACGAAAGACGATACTTTTCTTCTCCA
>JAYVSC010000060.1:0-5971 GCA_043775705.1 Spirochaetales bacterium
TTGGTCGTTCTTTCAATTTGTCGATTTTAGCATAGATGGTCATCAACGTCAGGAGGGTGATCTGATGAATGCGAACTTTTCTCGGTTTCCCCTGCCCACGAAGCTACGCCAAGCCTCCGGTCTCGAAGTATGGCCAAATGATGCTGCTTCGGGGCCGATCGCGATTACCCCGCCAGTGGAGGTAGTCGGCGCGATTGGAACGGCGGTCGGAAGGTCCACTTAGTCCAAGCGTATCACTCCCAGACTTTTGCCCTTGCCGACAAGGCGTCGACGTGAGCGAACTCATCATTTACTCTGACGGCGGCTGTTCCGGGAATCCGGGTCCCGGAGGCTGGGGGTTCGTCATCGTTGACGCCTCTGTTGAAACGATTCGTTCCGGCGGTGAAAAAGTAACCACAAACAACCGGATGGAACTCACCGCTGTAATTCAAGCTTTGACGCTTGTATGCGCAACTCCTGCCTGGGCAACTCAAGAGGTCTCGGTATACACCGATTCCCAGTATGTACAAAAAGGGATTTCCCAATGGATTACCGGCTGGAAACGGAACGGTTGGCGGACTGCAGCCAAGGAGCCCGTAAAAAACCAGGATCTCTGGATGCCCCTCGACATACTTGCGGAACGGATCAAGCCCCGTTGGGTATGGGTCAAAGGCCATGCCGGAATTCACTACAATGAAATTTGCGACGTGCTCACCCAGCAGGAGATTGAGAAATTTCGATAATTTTCTTTTTCTCTATTATCTCAAAGGAAAACCCTCCACTCTATTAAAATCGTGCGAAAATTTTCTTAAAAGGTGTCTGAAACCAGAAATTTCTTGTAATAACATTCGTAACGGTGTATCTTAGAAAGAAGTATGGAGGTTCTGATGAAAAAAAATATAGCATCTGTCTGTGCGCTCTCAATGTTTTTTCTATTAATGACTGTTACGGCATGTAAAACGACACCGCCGGTTACCCCGGCTCCTGCAGTAGTAGAAAAACCCGCTGAAACCGTTGTCGCTCCTTCGATAGTCGAAACAAAACCGGTTGATGATGCCCTTATCTCCCTCCGGGATCAAATGGAAGCCGCACGAAATGTGTGCATCAAATACAAGCTTGATTCATATAAGGCCGATGAATGGGCCGTTGCCGAGAAGACCAGAGACTCCGGCCTTGCCTCTTTCGGGGTAAATTATGAGCAAGCCGAGAAATTCTTCAAGGAAGCCATATCACAGTATGAAGCAATCCAAAAAGATTCTTTCAATCAGATAGTTCCTGAACTCGAAGCCTCAATTGTCAAAGCCCGCCAAGAGGCAATTGCAGCCGGTGCGAGGGAATACTATCCCGAACAATTCGCACTCGCCGATGACGCAGTAGCCCAGGCGCTGGCCTTGCGTGAGGCTGGAAAACTTTCCGAGGCATACGACGAAGGCCAAATTGCCCTGATGCGCTATCAGGTGCTCCTTAAGGGGATGCAGGCAATTGCCTTGAAGCAAAAAATCGATACGAACCAGTTTGCCCAGTATGCTCCGGACGAAGCCGAAATGGCATTGAGTAAATATGACGAAGCCGCTCTCGCATACGGGAACGCCGATGCGGCGGCCCTGGAAGCTATCACCGAATGCAACCGCCTTGCCGAAATCGTGGTAAATGCAGGTTATAAGGCATGGTCCGAGGGCATTGTTGTCAAGGTTGACGAGATCCGTACTCTATGCGATTCAATCAAAGCGGAAAAATCAATGAAGGTTCCCTACGCCCAGGCCAAGGATTCCTATATTAAAGGGTCCGCCTTCGGTCAAATGGATTCATGGGAAAGCGCCTATACCTCTTACTCCGATGCGGCCATCGCATTTACGAATATTTATCAGGAAGTAACCCTCAAGCGGAATATGGCTGATGTGGCAATTGCCGCGGCAAAAGATCAGCAGGCTTCCAGCGCCGATCTGGCCCTTCAGGCTGACAAACTTGCTCCCCTTCCCGAAAATGCAGAGGGATTTTCAGAGGACCCCATCGTTATTGAAAGCGCAAATACCCCGGAGGAAGCCAAATGAAAAAGTATATACTGGCAACTGTAATTGTTTTCTGCCTGGTAGGACTCCTTCCTTTAGCTGCCGCGTCCTATGACAATAATGAGTTTCAGCGCAAGAGCCGCGCATATTCTGAAATGGCAGTCACCGCCTACGATGAAGGTGATTATGACGGTGCAGTTGAATACGCAAAACAAGCTGAATCGAATGCGCTTCTTTCCGCCGCCTTTATTGAAAAGGCAATTGCGCGCGCAGATACCGAGACTGTGCTTTTCAAGGCTCATACCCGTTTGACATGGGCCAAGGATAAAAAAGCCGAGAAATATTTCCCGTCTGAATTTGAGACTGCAACTGTATCCGTTGCCTCTGCAGACGGGTTATTCGCGCAGGAAGAGTATTCCGGTGCGAAGCAGTATGCGGAACTAGCCTTGGAATCTCTTTCAGTCATTCGGGAAATTATCCCGCTTCCTGCAACCTACCGTGTCGAGCTGTGGACGAAAACAAGGGACTGTCTATGGAATATTGCCAAGAATCCGGCAGTTTATGGTAATCCCCTTGCCTGGGAAAAACTGTATGAGGCGAACAAGAAATACCTCAAACAGCCTGCTAACCCGAACCTGCTCAAACCGGGGATGATCGTGAAAATCCCGAGCATTCAGGGTGAATACCGTGAGGGTGCCTATAATCCTTCAATCAAATACGAACCCTTCAAGGCTGCAAAGAAAAAATAGAATTCTTCGCCTTCCCTGAATGCGGGCTGTCTGCACCTTATTTGGATGCAGGCAGCCCGTTTTTTTGGATGTACAGAAAAAGAGCTGCGGACATCAGTCCGTGGATGTACCCGCCCTTTCCCATCTGTTCAATTACCAGCGGTACCGGAATTGCCTCGGCCGCAATATATTCGTCATCATCCATATCCGTTTTATGTACGTTTTCCAGTTCTTCTGCAAAAAAAATATGGCAGTGGTTGTCCATGATTGCGGGATTGGGTGATATAGTTCCTGCCAGTACCAGACGCCCCGAAGTAAAACCTGTCTCCTCGCGCAGTTCCCTCTCTGCCGCTTGTTCGGGTGTTTCGCCGGGATCGATGACCCCTCCCGGAAATTCAATGCTCATTTCCTGCGCCCCGTGGCGCCACTGCTTTACCATCAAAAATAAGTCCACTCCGTTGCCGTCCTTAAGTACGGGGAGAATAATAACCCAGTCGCTTGCGTGCAGGGTATAAAAAGTGCTCTCTGTATTTTCAGGGGAACAGCTGGTTATTTCGTGAATATCAAAAATACGGGTGGAAAAAATACTTTTTCGGGTTATCGGTTTCCATTCAAGCCCCTGCGGTTCCATATCCATAAAATGATTACTCCTTTGACTTATGCCCAAATAAGTCTTATGCTATAAGTAGATAATATACTACATTGAGGAGGTTCGATATGGCTATCATTACCATTTCCAGGCAGATTGCATCATACGGAGATGAGGTTGCCTCGGAGCTTTCCCGTCAGCTTGGGTATACCTTTATCAACAGAAAAATGCTGGAAGAAGATCTCGTCAAGCATGGACTTACTGCCGACATGCTTCATAAATATGACGAGCGGAAACCTGGTTTTTGGGCTTCTCTGGCCCGCGATCGGGATGAATACTTTGACTATCTCAGGGAATCGGTATATGAGCGTGCGAAAAACGGCAACTGCGTTTTTATCGGCCGCGGCGGCTTCGCGATTTTAAAGGATATTCCCGGATGCTATGCGGTCAGGCTTATCGGATCTGATTCGGTCCGCGTATCCCGCCTTATGAAAGAATTTTCCTGGAATGAAAAAAAAGCCCAGGCCCTGCTGCAGGAAAGCGATACCAACCGGCGCGGATTTCACAAATGCTTTTTTAATATCGAGCATGATGAGGCTTCCAGTTATCACCTTGTTCTGAATACGGACATGATCACGCCGGAGCTTGGCGCTAATATAATCCGGAATGCCTGTGATCTTTCAATCAATAATGCCCAGGAAACTGAGGGGTTGGACCGGATAAATGAACTTCTTCTCGCCCAGAAAATCGTCAATCACATTGTGTTCGACCTTAAGATACCTGTTCATTTTCTTGAGGCTACCACCACATCGTCAGAAATTATGCTTCACGGCGTTGCAGATTCAGCTGCCGTTATCGACAAAGTGCTGACCGTCGCCCGCTCGATGGCTCCGGACAGAAAGATAACTTCGGGCATCAGTATTGTTCAGGATTACAAGTCGTATCCGTAAGGTTCTCGGTAAGCGGCTTTCCCCCGGAAACACTCTGCATGTGGTTTTCTTTCTTTTTTAATTTTTTCCCCTGTTTGAAGAAAATTGAAGCCTTTTCGAAATACAGGATGAAAATAACTGCACCGCAAAAATACTCAAGATCTTTAAATACAACTGCAAATTGCCCCGGCAAGTACAGTTTGATCAGTTCGATTACATAGAGTGTCATTGTGGTTGCTATGGTTATTTTCCCGCCCCAGGTTGACTTTGTCTCGATTGGTTTTTTCATGATGATAAAAATAACCATTCCAAGAGTCTGTAAAAAAAGACGGAAAAAAATCAGAAAGAAAAACCAGAGAGGCACAATCTTGTTTAGGAAATATACGACTGAAATAACCGCGAGCAAGCTGTAATCGCTGATCGAATCGAGCATCTGCCCCATTTTAGTTATTTGTTTGCGCCGTCTGGCTATTTGTCCGTCAAAGGAATCCGTTAAAAATACCAGGATGAGCAGGATCAGAAGAAGGTTTTTTATTTCGATTATTTCCCGGTTTTGCAGCAAAAATGCAATTGTCGGCAAGAAACTGATTCTGAGCAGTGTTATTCTGTTTGCGGTGTTTATTTTGTATAGGGGCTGATTTGTGGATTCGTTAAAAAAATATACTTTAAAGTGAATCAGGAAGAAATAGATCAGGATATGCAGGATCAGTGAGGCAGCAGCGTATATGATAATTGATTCGTAAGGCAGCCCACGTATCAGTCGGAATAGAGACAAACTGAACAATTGCATTGCAGCATAAAAAAAAACTGTTCTGAAAATGCTTTTTTCCATATTGTATGTTATAGCTTGACACTTTCTTTGTCAAATAGGATATTTAAAATATGAAGTTATCCGATTTTTTTACCTCTCTGCGCATTTTTTTGGCACCTGTATTCTTCATTTTATTTTTTTTCCCTATATGGACTGGTTATGGATCCGCTTTGTCTGCCGTTGTTTTGATTCCCCTGTTTGTTTTTATGGAGTTTACTGATTTTCTTGATGGGTATTATGCACGCAAGCATAAAGCGGTGAGCGAGTTCGGAAAGCTTTTTGATCCATTCGCCGATGTCCTGGCGAATATGACTGTTTTGTTTTGCTTTGTTCTTTCAGGATACCTCCCCGCAGTGTTTTTCCTGGTGCTTATTTATCGCGAGATGGGCATTATGTTTGTCCGCACTCTTGCAAGCAGAAAGGGTGTTGCGATGGGAGCCCGCAAGGGCGGAAAGCTGAAAACCGTTCTGTATATAGTTGCGTCCGGATTTTCTTTGGCCCTGGAATCTGCGCTCCGTTTGGGAATTGATCTTGGTGTGTACCTTCAAAGTGCAAAAATGGTGAATTTTTCGTTGTATATTTTAGCGGTTATTGTTTCCATTGTTTCCTTTATTGATTACTTGGTCTATTTTACCACGATCGGCAAGGATTTAAAAAAACCAGTTTAATTCAAATGAATTCGACTTTATCGTATTGACCAACAACTCCAATAACTGATATAAATAGCTCCGTTGCGCTGAACAGTCTTCATGACAAATAAGTACCTTTTTTGAAAGTCGTGGAATCCGTTGCGCTTTACCGCTGTTGGCTGAAAAGCTTCCTGCAAAAGAAAGAAAAAACGTAAAATAGAGCTTGACAAGAAATCGAAAGAAGTGATACAGTCGATTCACTCGCCGCTAAGCGAAAGCGAAGCAGCGGGTAACAAA
>JAYVSC010000061.1:0-1884 GCA_043775705.1 Spirochaetales bacterium
CCCGTGTCCTCGGCAACGGCACCGAGTGAGCTTTTCCACAAAATACGTTTTGCGGCCAGTATATTCCTTTTCCCGATATCGAATATACCCTTGTCGTCCATAATCGACGCGCCGCCGGCAAGTTTTACCTGAATATGAGCCCGGACGGAACCCCTTTTTTTCATTTCCTCTATCATGAGCGGCAGTCCCGTATCCGCGAAGTATCCCGGCTTGCTTTGCGCCTTTGCGGGGTCGATCGTGGAATCGGGGAGGGCAATATGGATTAGCCCCATTATTCCGAGCTTCGAGTCCGAAATGATGACTGCAAGGCAGGAGCCGAGGGCGTAGGTCTTGATGACGTCATCCGCTTCCGATGACACGAACCATTCGCCTATTCCGACATTATGCACGCTCACGGCAGGGTTCTCTTTTGGGCAGAGGCCTCCAGACAGGATAGAATGCCGGGCACTGCGTCTTCAATGGAAACAAGCCGTTCGGCCGCGCCGTTCTCCCATGCCGCCTTGGGCATGCCGAATACGACCGAGCTCTCCTCGTTTTGGGCCAGCGCGCGTCCCCCGGCCCGGCGCATCGCGAGCAGACCGTCTGCGCCGTCCCTTCCCATTCCCGTAAGTATCAGGCCGACCGCCTTGCTTCCCGCGGCTTCCGCTACCGAATTGAAAAGCACGTCGACCGACGGCCGGTGACCCGAAACTTTTTCCCCGGGATTGCAGTCGACCCGCCATTCGAGGCCGTGCTTATGCACAGTCATGTGAAAGTCGCCGGGAGCCACGAGCACAAGGCCGGCCCGGACTATATCGCCGCTTACGGCTTCCTTTACCGAAACTTTCGAAATTTTGTTCAGGGCATCCGCGAAGAGCCGGGTAAAGACCGCCGGCATGTGCTGAACGAGCACCACTCCCGGCATGTCGGCGGGAAATTGGGGGATGAGGGTATTGAGCGCGGTCGTTCCCCCGGTCGAGGCTCCGATGGCGATTATGCGGTTTCCGCCGATTGCGGACAGCGTGCCCAGGGCGTGCGTACCTCTTGACTGTGACGCTTTCGCCTCGGCATGGGCGTCGCTCTGGAACCGCCGCAGTTTGACTATATCGGCTGTTGCCGCTTCCTTGACTTTTTCCGCAAGCTCGGCGAGCATAAGGGTGAGCCCGTCGCGGTTTGAGGCGTCCGGTTTTGCGACTATATCCAACGCCCCTGCTTCCATCGCCTCGAGCGCCCGCCGCGAACCTTCCACGGTAACCGCCGACACGACGACAACCGGAATGGGGTACTGGGGTAAAAGGCGCTTTAAAAATTCAATGCCGTCCATTCGTGGCATTTCGATATCAAGCGTGATCACGTCCGGATTTAAAAGAACGATCTTGTCGCGGGCCGAGAAGGCATCGGACGCTTTGCCTATTACCTCTATCTCCTGATCAAGGGATAGCCCCCTCTCGATCAGATCCCTCGCGATGGCGGAATCGTCGACCACTAGAACGCGTACTTTGTGTTTTTGCATCATGTTATAATTCTCTCTAGTTTTTTAAAATCGGTACCGTCTTCCAGTATCATGCATTCGTCCTCGAAACGGACTGTAAGGCTCATCCATGCGTTCGTCTCGGGCAGATCCCGGACGGCGGCCGGTTTTCCGTCAAGGATGGAATACTGATAGCCGAGCACGGGCCGCACCTGTATCGTTGCGCTCTTCAGTTCCCAGGAGAGAACTACGTTCATCCGGAACTCATATATCGAGGTCTTTTCGGATAGGTCGAGCTCGCAGTATATCGTCACCTTTTTTATGCAGATATTCTGGCGCCAGTTCAAGTCTGAAGTGCGAGAGGCAATTTAAAAAACACTTCTCGCGGTGTTCGGTAGCCTAATGACTTTCTTGGCCTATTGTTTATCTTTTTG
>JAYVSC010000062.1:0-16473 GCA_043775705.1 Spirochaetales bacterium
TGAAAGCGCTCGGAAAGATCGATATTGCCTTTATGCAGTTCGAGAACGGATACTCATCCATGTCCCTTTCGAATGAAAAGGGATTCAAATTGATCGAGCAGCTGAATCCTCTTGTGGTGATCCCGACCCATTATACCCCATCTGCCCTGCCGGTCCTGGAACAAAAATATGGAAAGATTACGGAGTTCAGCAATGTCCTGCTCATCGCGAAGGGTGATCTGCCCAAAAAAGCGCTAACCGTCTACAGGATATTGAATACGCACAAGTATTATTAAGCGGTGATTTCGCGGGCATTTACACGCTGCCTTCAATCTGTCAAAGTATTGAAAGGCGGGTGAATAAATGGGTTTTTTTACTGTAGGGATTCATCATTATCCCGGTTATATTTGTCATCTCCATGTTTCACAAAACACGGAAAGTCTGAAAAAAACGGAAGCTGATGAATATTATAAATTTATTTATATTGAAACCGGCACATGCCGACTTTCTATAAACGGTCAGGAATATATCCTTACCGGAGCCCATGCCCTCTACCTGAACGAGCAGGATCATGCGGAGTTTTGCAGTTCGCTCGAAAAATCTCCGGTAATTCTTTTTTTTAAGCCGTACGTCATTAACAGCCGGTTTGATTTTCTGACATGCGACAGTCCTGATAATCTGACGCTGTCGGAGAATCAGGACAGGGAATATCTTGTAAATTTCAGGCATGGCCGGGAGGCTTCCTCGAAAATTGAAATGCTGAATGCAATCAATTCCGCCATAGTTGCCCAGAAGCTTCTTCAGCTGAATGATCAGCTCCTCTCCCAGAATACCAGCTACTGGCCATGCCGGAGCAGAGCGTGTCTTCTGGAAATTCTTTTCAGTCTGATAAGGCCCGAAGAAATAAATGATGTTTCCTGTCCCGCGCAAACCCTTTCCGGTTATTCCCGCCTCACCGTTGAAGTCCTCTATTATTTACAAAGCTCCTACAGCAGAAAAATAACTATCCAAAGTCTGGCTCATGATTTCGGCACAAACCGGACGACCCTGCTTTTCGAATTCAAAAAAAATACCGGCATGTCCGTTAACCGGTATCTGACGCAGCTCAGAATGACCATCGCGACGGCACTGCTCAGGGATACCGAGCTTTCAATCAATGAAATCTGCGAACGTACCGGATTTCAGGATATCAGTTATTTCAGCAAATCATTTAAAAAACAGTTGAGCTTCACTCCCTCGGAATACCGTCATATCAGCGCGAGCTGACACAAAATAAAAGCGCATGAAGGATGTTTATTCCACTTCATGCGCTGATTAACCCAAAGCCAGGTCCTTTTTTAAATCAACTTTTTTTTATATTTACTTGTTTATATTCCAGGCTGGGTTACTGCATTCGCGTCCAAAGTGACGGCTGTCTGGCTAAGTGCCCGGCCGAGCAATGCTGCTCCGGTATTGACGGTGATCGCAGTTTGACAGAGGAATATTCCCTTGACATCGGCAGTGGTGCCGAAACTTACGGCTCCTGCTACCTGAAAGAAAATGTTGGATGCTTTTGTTCCGCCTGTGAGAGTAAAGATGGTTCCGTTGGCGACGGAAAGGTCTCCGGCGATCTGGAAAATCCAGACATCGTTCGCAGAACCATTCAGTTCAATCGCAGTGTCGATTGCGACGCTGTATGCAGTCAGCATATCCGCGACAGCGGTTGTCCGGTTCGGCCCGGTGGGAGAGGTCATGTCGGATCCGTACAGTTTTCCGGTTACTTTGGTTGATGTTGCGAAGGTTCCGGTGCCGTCGAGAGTCAAGGCGAAAACCGTCAAGAAGGTTCTTGCGGCGGGACTGACGCCTACATCGCCGATTATGGCGCTTGCTCCGCCAGCCGCGACTCCTGTTTTTGAAAGAATAACATAGTTGCCGGCGGTACCAAGATTAACAACTGGAGGACCCTTGGCCAGGTTGTTGGTTGTGGTGAAGGACCAGGTCTTACCTTCGGCGACTGGATTGCCCGCAAGGTCCGTTGCTGCGATCGTTACGGTTACGGTGTACAGAGTTTCGCTTGCAAGGTTTGCTGTGGGAACGAATTCTGCCGTCTTGCCGTTATAGGACAAGGTTCCATCAACTGCGCCCGAAGCGTCGGTCATGGTGAAGGAAGCGGCATTGATCGTCGCCTCATTCATCAGTTCATTCATGAGGGGCCGCGAGTGCATTGCCGAAAAGGTCTTTCACGCCGACAGAAACTGAGGCGGTGTATACCAAGTTCACTTTAATATCGCTGTCCGGGTTGAAGGTGACGATCATATTGTCGCATGAAATATCGCCGGCAACGGGAAGGCCGTCAGCGCCGACTACCGTAAAGACCGAGGGATTCAGCGACAAGGGATCGATCGCTTCGTCGAAGGTAACGGAGATATTGCTGTTGATTGCAACTTCAGGCGCATCAGTGGCGGGGATGGTGGAGACCACAAGAGGGGCAATCACGTCGGCAATCGCTCCGGTGGTAAAGCTTCATGCCATGTTCGCCGCGGGTGCGGTGCCTGCGAGGTTTTTAATTCCCGTGGTGAGCGTTACGGTGTACAGTGTGTTCGCTTCAAGGAGCGCGTCCGGTGATAATACCGCGGTATTATCGGTGTACGCTACTGTGCTTAAAACAAGCGCTGCATTCGGTCCTGAAATGGAAAAGGTTTCCGGAGTTATTGTGGCTCCGTCCATCGCGTGTCAAATGTCGCGGTGATCTGTGTGCTGGTGGCAACCGAGATGCTGTCTGCAACCGGGTTCGTAGAGGATACTGTCGGGTCAACAGCAGGTTTGCTGCTGCCTCCGGCCGGTGCGCATGCGGCGAAGAGTCCGGCAAGAAGCACGGCCATTAATGATGCAGTTAGAAATTTTTTCATTTGTTTTTTCTCCTATTTGAAATGAACAAAAAGATTGTTGCGGCTTTTCCGCTATCTGTACGAAAAGGTAAAATACTTTCGGCCTAGTGTATTCGTTCGTTGTTTGTGAATCACTGGCGTCTAGTTTTTACCTTATCGAGTTCAGATATATTGAAATTACCTAAAGGGGCTATTGTCTTCTGTTCGGAACCGAACAAAGAGCACTTTTTTTTGGAGATATTTTCAATAAAGTCGTTTTTTCGGCCTAACTGCGGTATAATATGAGCATATTTTTTAACTATTTCGGGGTGTATCATGAAACAGAAAAAGGTATTTTCCGCTGCCCTTTCCATCGGTTTGTCTCTAGCCTTGCTTGCCGTCCTTTATACCGCGTGCTACGTTCCTCTCGAGCATGCGGCCTCCGCAGGTTTCACTGTGACGTTTCCTTCCGGCGGAAACGCGCGCGCTGCAGGTTTTTTTGAAACGGTTCATACCTGGCGCATAAGCGGTACCAATTCGGGATCCGTCTTCAGCCAGGTTTTCCCCGGTACCGACGCCAATGCCACCGTTACGGATCTCTTTACCGGTGATTGGGTTATTACCGTTGACGGCCTCGACGACGATGAAACGGTGTTGTTTACGGGTAATGAAAAGTGCACCCTGCTGCCGGGAAATAATGCTGTTTCCCTGGGAATTTCAGCGGTTGCCCCGAATGTGAACCTTTCAGCGCTGAGCGTGAGTGCGGGAACGTTGAGCCCTGCATTTGATCCCTCAGTAGTTTCGTATACCCTCAACGTTGTTAATTCAGTCGCTGCCGTAACCCTTGCTGGCACTGCTATGGACACAAAGGCTGCAGTATATTCGAGCTCTCCCATGCCGATGGTTTTGGATCCGGGATCAACTCATTTTATCTTTACTGTGGTAGGCAGAGACGGCAGGACGGGGAAAGTATATTCGGTGAATGTGGTGCGCGCAGCTTCAACTATTACCGTCGAAGGGCCGCTCACTTATGGTGGTGCGGTTGTCGCCCTGGTTTCAGGAAGCTCCACTATAGATTTCGGTTATGTAAATCCTGCGAGAACTATAACATTTACTATAACGAATGCGGGGATTAACCCAGTACGGCTTACCTCGACCTTGAACGGAGGGACTGCGTATTATTCCCTTCCATCCCCGTTATCCTCATATCCGCTTGCCCCGGGCAGTTCGGTTCCTGTCGGCGTCCATTTTGCGTTTGTAATACCATACTATACAACCCAAAACTCCGAGTTGAGAATTATCTCTGATGATCCGGATACTGCCGATTTTACCCTGAACCTGACCGGATTTTGTAATTCGTGATAAAAGAAGAAACTGCTCCCTCTCTTCTCCTGTCCTGGCCGACGGCCGGGAGAAGGCAGAGTTTATTGAAGAGTATCGAGGGTTTTGCCCGGAATTTCGCTGAATACGGGCAAGATGCTCCACTTCTGGTCGCTTTTGACGATGACTTGCGGGATCTCTCTCCTGCGCTCGCGGCCCCCCTTGCGGCCCTGTCCCGCTCTCTGGCCAAGCCCCTTCTGATTGCCGATAAGGCAGTCCGTCTCCGTTTTCTGGAAAGCCTGCCCCCTCATATAGACAAGGAAAGCGCTTCCTATGCCCTTTTACCCGAAAGCGGCAGTCCGCAGGGCAGCCGGGGGCCGGGCCTCAATCGAAATTTTACCCATCTCGCCGCAGCAGGCGGATTTCTCATATCGACCGATGACGATGTGTTTTATTTTCCCGCCGCGGGCTCAGGCCGCGAGCTTCCGCCGGTCTTTTCTACCGCCGAATATCCAGTCATGCCTCATTATTTTTCCGACCGAGCTTCTCTTCTGCCTGCCGTCCATGATTTCCCTCAGGATATCATTTCCAGTCACCTCAAATTTCTCGGCCGGACAGCGGGTGAAATCTGTCCGGAAACGGTAAGTGAAAAGGCCGCAAGCGGCGTGATTTGCCTGACAAGCCCGGGCACCTACGGCGATTCCGGTTTCAGCAGAGCGCGCGGCGTGCTGTCCCATGAGGGTGCCGGCCGCCTTCGGATCATCGAGGCGCCCTACGAGCGCGTCCGGTATTCTCGGGAGGTAATCAGGATTCCCGAAAGGGATTCGGTAAGCGCTTCCCTCAATTTTATGGCGATGCAGAGCGGCTACGATCTCCGTGATTGCCTTCCGCCATTTTTGCCCTACGTAGGCAACGAGGACGGCCTTTTTGCCCTTCTTGTGCGGGTGTGCCGGCCTGACAGCCTGACCGCTTATCCCTCTTTCGGCCTCCTTCATGATTCCCCCGGGAAGGGTTCGTACCGCCGCGAGAGCCTTACCGGATTCAAGCCCCATATTTCGGAACTGTTCATGGCCGCCTCCCTTGCATGCATACCCGACGCTTCGATCAAGGAGACGCGGCGGCGCATGGTCTCCCTCGGACAAAATTTCGTTGACCTTGCAAATGCGAATACCGGTGATTTTGTCGAAGTACTGCACGGTGCCTGGTTACAGGGCGCGATGAACCACGCCGCGCATCTTGAGGAACTGCTTGAGAAACATGACAAACAGCCGTCGCTCTGGGCTGCCGACGTTGAAGAACATCTTGAAAATATCTATACTCTGATCCGCGAGCCGGTCATGCTTTTCGCCGAAACAGGCTGCGGATTTACCGTAGAGCAGTGTGTCCGGAACCTTGAACGTTACGGAAATCTCCTGATGATCTGGCCGGATATACATGATTTCGCCGTCGGCAACCCCATTCTGCCCCTGGCCCGATCGATCTGACCAAAAGAAGCACCGTAATAGTGAACACGCAATAGTGAATACGCAATGGAGAGCACACAATGGAGACGCCGGAAAGTCTGCGATACACAAAAACACATCAGTGGATACACACCCTTGACGATGGCGCCGTTGAAATCGGCTTGACGAATTTTGCCGTGAGCACGCTCGGCGGTATTGTCTATATAGAACTGCCGTCGGCCGGTCAAATTCTCGAATGTGGTAAGGCCTATGCGGAGATAGAGTCCTCAAAGACCGTCCTTGAGCTCATTGCTCCGGTCAGCGGAATTGTAGGCGCGGTCAACAAAGCCCTTATCAATACTCCCGAACTTCTGAACAATTGCCCCTATCAAACCTGGATTCTCAGGACTGCCGGCGGTCCTGGCTCCTCCCCCGATAGGGAGAATACCCTTTCATCGTCGGAATACCGGGCTTTCGCGGGAATCTAATGATAGAAAGTACCCGCGTGTTTTGGGATGAGGTGACGGACCCCTACCGCAACCTGGCCCTGGAAGAATATTTTTTGGATACCGTTGCAAGCGGGGAGTGCATTCTGTACTTGTGGCAGAACACCGACACCGTCGTCATCGGGCGCAACCAGAACTGCTGGAAGGAATGCCGCGTTGATTCTTTCGAGAGGGGCGGGGGACATCTCGTCCGCCGGCTTTCCGGAGGGGGCGCAGTCTATCATGACAGGGGAAATCTCAACTTTACCTTTCTTGTCAGAAATGAAGCGTATGATCTTTCGCGTCAGCTCGAGGTGATTCTACGCGCAGTGCGCTCATTCGGCATTAATGCGGTAAAAGAGGGAAGGAACGATCTTTCAGTCGATGGACGGAAGTTCTCGGGCAATGCCTTTTATCGGCGCGGGAAGGCGGCCTTCCATCACGGAACCCTTTTGGTTTCCGCCGACATGGGAAAACTGGCTTCCTGCCTTAGTGTTCCATCCGACAAGCTTCGCGCCCGGGGCGTGCCCTCTGTTCTCTCCCGTGTCGCCAATCTTGAGGAATATTGCCCCTCACTCACCGCGGCTTCCCTCCGCGAGCGGCTGATAACTGCCTTCGGCGAGGTGTACGGCTGCATACCAAAGCAGATTTCTCCCGGTTCAATTAACGGAGCGGAATTGGCGATACGCCGGGAATTTTTCGCGTCCCGGGACTGGATTTGTAACCGGTCGGATGAATTTCAATTTTCTGACCTTACGCGGTTTTCCTGGGGTGGTTTCGAGATTGCCCTTGACACGGAGATGGGCCTCGTCAAGTCGGCGGTCATTTATTCTGATGCTCTGGACAGTACTCTCATATATGCACTCGCGTCTGCCCTTGCCGGATGCCCCTTTTCCACGGCAGCCCTGTGCGGAAGGATCAGGGCTTATTTTGCCCTTCACGGGTCCGATTGTATCGGGCCTTATCTCATCGGCAGCGCCTCGGTTAAAGCGCCCGATTACGCCTCCGATATCGCTTCCTGGCTCGCAGTCGATTAAAATCCGCTGAACCAGATAAGGGCTGAAAGGAAGGCAAAGAGCAGGGCTATCGCGATTTTTCCCCCTGCCAGATGGCTGGAGAACCAGGCGCTGACGCGCTGTTGTTCGACGCCGGCAAAAACAATAATAAACACTCCGCCAAGCGGCAGAATAAAAGCGGCATTGTAGAGCAGAAGCCAAAATAGCGGTACCGCCCCGTTTCCTCCTGACTGTACCATATACGCAATGGTCGGGAAGTATATTTGTCCCGTGCAGGCAAGCTCGAGGACCGCAACGATTATGCCGGTAAGCGCGAACGACGCAAAGATGAGGGGTGGAAAGGTTTCTCCCTTTCCCTCTCTTTTTCTGATAACCCGGTGAATCATCCGCTTGATGCCTTTCGGCAGCTGCAGCGCCAGGCGGGAGGCGTTTTCCCCCCGGAAGAGCAGAACGGCGTCGCGTGCCGACAGAAGGGCGAAGATGAGCGATAGGGCTGTAAACAGATAGCGGACTATCGGCCGTACAAGGGCGATGGTTTCCGTGGTGCGGAAAAAGGACAGAAGCCCAAAGCCTATCGCGAGGTAGGCGGCAAATACCCCCGAAATAAAGGCTACCCCGGTAAGCAGGAGCCGTTTTCTTCCGCCGCCGCGGAGGTGAATCCAGGAGATGAAAAAAAGCATCGTCGCAAAAGCGCAGGGATTGATACCGTCAACAAGACCGGCGAGCAGTACGGGAATGAATGCCGGCCTGAAAACGCTCCCCGCATCCGGTTGTTTTCCGTCCGCAATTGCGGTTCGGTAGGTGCCGTGCCGGGCGAAGTATTCGAGCTCCAGGGGAAGGTTTGTCTCGACGGCCGCGTTGCCCTGATATACATTGCTTCCGATTATCAGTACCGGAAAGACTGAAAAGACGAGGCCTCGCCGGGAGAGTTCCCGGACGCAGCGGTCGTATCCGTCAGTGGAAAGAATATCATAATACACCGCTTCCGCTTTTATCCCGGACGCACGCTCGGCAGAAGGCAGGATCTTCGAAGCGAACAGGTCGCAGTGCGCGCAGCCTGTCTCGCCGTAGTAGTCCAGAATCGGGCCGGGGAGGGTTTTTTCCTCCGCGCAGTGTACGGTTAGGGCAAAACCGGAAAGCAATAGCAAAAGTGCAATATACCGACATTTAATCTGGTTAATCATTTTTTCAGTATAAACAAAGTGAAGGTCTTGGAGAACCGTATTTTTCGATTTTTGGCAAATTTGACTTTCTGAAAAGATTCAATATAATTTTTATAACGGCGTTGCCGGAGTGATCATACCACTGGTCTGGATCAGGATTTTTTTGGAGGATTTCATGCGCAAAATTCTATGCCTTTCTCTTTTTGCACTGCTTATGGCCGGCCTTGGGGCGGCACCGCTCACCGTTGAACAAAAAGCACTGGTTGATGTCCAGATTAAAGCCTTTTCGGACCTCGAAACCGATCCCGTGGTCGTCAAGGCCGTAAAGGCGTATATCGCGAATCCTCCCGCCGAGCTCAAGGGCATGACCCAGGACACTTGGGCAAAACTCAGCGTTTTGAGCCCGGAAATCAAGTCTCTGACCAAGAATGACCTTGCGGTATACCTGAAGACCAGGAAAACTCCCATCGTCGCCGAGCTTTTCGTATCTGCCCCCGGCGGTGAAAAAGTCGCCTTTTTCGGAAAAACCACCAGCTGGAACCATAAAGGCAAGCCGAAACATGATGTACCGATGACAGGCAAGACCTGGATAGGCGAAAGCGAGCTGGATGAATCATCGGGAAAGACAACGGTCCAGTTCTCGATTCCGGTACTCGAGGGCGGGAAAGCTATCGGATCGATCGTCATCGGTCTCGATATGGCCCTTCTAAAATAAGGCGGACAAATCACGATGATCAAGACGAATATTTCATTCAAGATTATGGCAATCACCATTGCCAGCACTGCCACAGTGATCCTGACCTCTGTGATGACAGTCTTTATCATCGGCGGCATCAGTTCTTCTATGCGGTCCACGATCAATATAATGACGGCGCAAAATACAGCCCTTTTCAACGTTATCGGAACAATCGACAGCATAGGCAGTACTGTCGAGGCCATGATGCGCGAGAAGGATGCTGACGCCCTTGAGTCTCTCAATACCAATCTTCTTGATTTCGAGCAGAATTCTGCCACGCTCGTTGAGGATTTCGGGACTGACGGGGTCGAGCTGAAAAAAATTTATTCGTCTTTCGAAACCGGGATCAATACGGTTGTCGAGCTGGTTCTGCTCGGAGACAATGCGTCGGCGCGTCAGTCCTATATCGAAAAGGTCGCGCCTTTCAAGACTGCTTTAGTCGATGAAATTTTCAAACTGCAGCTTGTTAAGGGAACACGGATGAATGAAGAGGTGAACGGCCGTCTTAAGGCCGCTTCATCCTCCAGCATGCTCCTGACTTTCGTACTTATCGTTTTTTCGATTCTTATCGGATCTGCGGGCTTTTTGGTGACGAAAAATATCATCGGCTCCGTAAATCGGGTTGTTCTCCGGCTGAAAGAAATATCCGAAGGGGACGGGGACTTGACTGCCCGTATCGAAAGCCGCGGAAACGACGAGATTGCGGACCTGACCGGGTACTTTAACGCATTCACCGAAAAACTTTCCGCAATGATACGGGTGGTGCAGGTTTCCCTCGGAAATCTGACGGGAACCTCCCATGATCTGGTGGCAAATACCGAACAGACCGCGGCTGCGGTAAACGAAATTTCCGCTAATGTGGAGAGCTTTAAAACACGCAGCGAAACTCAGGGCCGTGCCATTGACGAAACAGCCGTATCCATGGAATCCCTGAACCGGGGACTCGGCAGTCTTGACGGCATGATCGAGGATCAGGGAGGAAGCGTCGAGCAGTCCTCCGCGGCCGTCGAGCAGATGGTGGCCAATGTCGGTTCCGTAAGCGGCAACGTTTCCAATCTTGTCTCACTTTTCAAGGAATTGATGGGTACGGCCGATGTCGGCAAAAGCCGGATAGGGGCCGTTGCCGCGCTTGCGGAAGGAATAGCCGAACAGTCCGATGCTCTTGCCGAAACCAACAAGCTCATAGCGGCAATCGCCGCCCAGACAAATCTGCTGGCTATGAACGCGGCCATCGAGGCCGCCCATGCCGGCGACGCGGGAAGAGGCTTTTCAGTGGTAGCGGACGAGATCCGCAAGCTGGCTGAAAATTCTGCCTCCCAGTCCAAGGCGACCAGTTCGGTGCTGAAGGGCGTGCGCAACCAGATCAGCGAGGTCGTCAAATCCTCCGGCGACGCGGAAAAGACCTTCGAAACGATATTGTCCATGATAGAGCGGGTGGGTCATCTCGCGGATGAGGTCAAGGCCGCGATGAACGAGCAGGGAAAGGGAAACGCCCAGGTGCTCGAGGCGATACGCAAGATTACGGATATCAGCATCGCGGTTAAGGCGCGCTCCGCGGAGATGCGCGGCGAAAGCGATGCGGCTCTCGGGAAGATAGCCGGAGTCAGGCGTCTCAGCGATGAATTCCGCGCCGGCATGGACGAGATCGCGATTGGGACAGAGGAAATAAACAAGGCGATCATTGAAATTCGGGGGCTCGGGCAGGACAACAAGGAAAGCATTGAGGGTGCAAACGGGGCTTCGTCGAAGTTCAAGGTGTGAGATAAAAAATTTTTATTTATTTATGCGCGATAATTCGACAATACCTTTCAGATGGGATATACTTCAGTCTATTGAATCAGTACAGAGGTATTGTATGAAAAAAAGTGCTTCCTTCTTGTTTGTGTGCGTTATTCTTCTTTCAGCCGCCTTTGCGCAGACACCCGGGTATCTTTCCGGCTGGCTCGTGAAGGAGGTGTCTTTCGACACGGAGTCCTTTCTCCGTACAAAAAATCTTGACGGATTTATGCCCTACGACGGCGGATCGATTCCCCGGGACACATCGCTGCAGTCAAGAAAAATCATGTTCGTCCTTGATCTGTACCTTGTAAAACCGGCTCCGGGAACCTCCCTGGCCCTGCTTATGGGACCGGGTGATTATCCCTGCGACGTGTATTTTAACGATGTGCTCATAGGAAGGACGGGCAGCTACGGCGCCCATTATGCCTCCACAATTTATTATTCCTCCCGCTTTCCGATCGACTCAAATCTGATCCGCGAAAAAAACACCCTGGCGGTCGAGGCCTTCCCGCTCTCTGCCGTAAACCCCCTGCCCGTCATGCGAATAGGGGATTGGAAAAGCGTCTCCTCCGAGGTGTTCTGGCGGAATGAGTTCAACGTGTTTCTCATTCAGGCTTCGTTTGTTTTTGCCCTGATTCTCGCCGCTTTTTTTATCCTGCTGTACTTTTCTGGATCTCGGGATTTGAAGTATCTCTATTTCGCCTTTGTATGCATCGGTTATTCCATGGCCTATACCAATATCAGTCTTTTCAATGATTCGATGAATGAAATCATCCTGGAAAAAATTTCACGTTGCGGATTTCCGCTGACCAGCATGTTTCTGGTTTTCTTTTCCGTGCAGTTCGCGCAGATCCGTTTTAAAAGAAAAGCGCTTACCAATGTCCTGCGCCTCGCGCTGATCGCGCCGGTCGCCCTGGTCTGCGTCGGTACTTTGCTGCAGAAAGACAAAGAGGCTATCATGGCCTTCTTCGGCGCATGGACGACGGGCATTGTATTGCCCTTGCTGCTGGTTCTGACTATTATTGCCCTTGTCATCGGCCTATTTGAAAGGCGCGACGCCGCTTCAGTCGTCGTGCTTTTCGCCTTCAGCATCATCGTGGCGACCAGTGTTCACGATATCCTTATTCTCGGCACCGGGGTCGCCCCTTTCGCATGGCTCGTGCCCTACGGGTACACCGCATTTGTCCTTTCCATATTTTTCGTGCTTGCCCTGGATCAGGCCGCAGTGCTGAAAAAAATACAGAGCCAGGCCCTTGTGATGGATGCCCAGCACGACGCACTGTCGAACGTGGTCAGCGATCTCACTCTCGTCTCGGAAGGCCTCGTTTCCTCCTCCAATATTCTTTCCAGAACGATGAACGACACCATAGCGGTTGTCGAGACCTACGGCAGCGAAAACCGCGCTATCCTTGCGGATTTCGGCGAGGAGGCTAAATCGGTCGAAAGCGAGATCGAAAAAATAGCCGATCGGCTTTCCAAAACCGCTTCCCGCATACCGGAAGCAATAGCGAACCAGACAAAATCGGCGAAGAACGTGAATGCTTCCCTGAAGCAGCTGGGCGAAAAAATCTCGGGCAGCCTCGGATCGGTGGAGCAGTCAAACGGCTTCGTCCGCGAGCTGGCCTCGAATGCGGACAAGAGCTCGCGTCTTGTCCAGGACTCGAGGGATGCCCTTGCGCGCGTGGAAAAAACCTCGTCGATGGTAAGGGGTGTGCTGATCGCGATTGATGATCTGAGCGAGAGGACCAATGTCCTGTCAATAAACGCGGCAATCGAGTCGGCGCGCTTCGGAAACGCCGGTAAGGGGTTCGCCGTCGTCGCCCAGGAAATCAGAAAACTTTCGATACAGTCGCAGTCGAGCCTGAAGGCAAGCTTCGAGGGCATTCAGGAAATGAGCAGCGCTATAGCGGAGACTATCGAAAATCACGACGCGGTAGAGCGCGCCCTCGAGGCGATAATTCTCAAGTCGCACAAGGCGGCCGAAGAGTCGAATTCCATCACGAGGCTCGTCAACGAGCAGGAAGCCGAAAGCCGGGAGATGGGAAAAAATGCGGACCGCCTGATAGTCGAGACCAATACCCTCGAGACTCTGTCGAACGAGGAGAGGCTGATGAACGAGGACCTCAAACAGCGTCTTTCGAAGATGGCCGGCAATTTTGAAAAAATTACCCAGCGTCTCGAAAACCAGGACGGCATGAAGGATACCCTGTTCGCCGCGATAGAGCAGATGCGCTCGGTGATGAAGGTTAATGCCGAGCACATCGACAAACTGAAATTCAGCTCCCAAAGGGTGCAGGACGCGAATGTGCTGGTGTGAGGGTTCGCCGGCGTGAGGCTGCGCCGGCTTCTTAAAAGACGAAGACCCCGTCCCAGTCGGCGGCGTGTAGGGTTGCGCCGAGATCCGGCTTAGCGAGGGTCTGGCAGCGTTTTCTGAAGTAATCGAGGGCGGGATCGAGGCTGAGGTTCGGTTTGTAGGTATGCCTGCCTGCCTGAATTATCAAATCGTTATAAATGGTTTCGGCGTCGGAAAAGCAGCCCTCGCAGTACAGCTTGTGGGCCGTCTCGTATCGGTCTATTTTACCGGTCTTGAAGGCTTTCACCCGTTCCGGCTCATGGTCAAAAATCTCGTAGATGCTTATCGGTTCCTGCTTTCCCTTTACCCTGATGCTGTCGATATAGCGGCTGCTGCTGTACAGCGGATTATTCGGTTCAGGCGCTACGGACGTCAGGATATCGACTCCGTAAATTTTCGTCAGGGACTCGATGCGCGACGAGGAGTTGACCACGTCCCCGATCGAGGTAAAGTCCATTTTGCTTTCGGAGCCTATGTTTCCGATAACCACGGGTCCGTACGAAATGCCGATGCCCGCGGCTATCGGCTTGAGGTGATAGCCTATCCTTTCCTCATTGTATTTCTGCAGCGTTTTGCGCATGGAAATCGCGCAGAGGTGGCCTTGGGTAATCGTGTCAAAGTTCGCCATTATGCAGTCGCCTATCAGCTTGTCTATCTCCCCGCCGTAAGTCTGGATTTCCCTGTTCATCTTCGAAAAAAACGAGTTCAAAAAACCGACAATATCAATGGATGACATGTTTTCGGCCATTGCGGTAAAATTCCGTATGTCGCAAAACAGGATAACGCGGTTCGTCTCGATAGGTATAAATTTTGTCGGGTCTTTTCCTTCCGCGATGATAGAGACAAGGGATTTCTTCGTATAGATTTCCGTCATGGAAAGCATCCGCTTGATCCTGTTCTTGTCCGCAGTGGTGGAGAACAGCAGGTTCTCCTGGATGTTTACCAATGTGATGCCGGAAATGCTGCCCAGGATGACCATGAGCAGGGAGGTGGCAAGATTCTGGATTTGAAGGATATCGATCTTGTAGTTGTAGGTGGGCAGAATATCCACCCGCCAGAGCAGAAGAATGCCGAGAATGATAAGGACTGTCGCGCTGACTATCTGCCACCGGTAAAAACTGATCAGGCTGGTAATGATGAGGAGCACCAGGCCCAGCGTCGCAAGCACGTAGGTCTCATACACATTCACGTAGGCATCAAACTTGATCGCGGCAAAGGTGACGAAGTAGAGGATGAAAATGAGCAGGTTGGACGCGATAAAGTGTTTTTTAATGCGGAGCAAAAATATGATGACGGCGTTGAATGCAATCATGAGCGTGATAAAAAGGGCAACCTTGAAGGCGCCCGTCAGCAGCATGACACTGCCCAAAAGCAGGCCGGTTACGAGGGTAGCCATATTGATATACATGAGGGTTTGTACTCTGGTTTGAATCTGAAGGTCGTCAGCCTTGTAATTTTCCTTGATTTTGCCAAACAAAATGTTTTTTACTCCAGACCTTACTATAAGGCATCCGACCCGATAATGCAATTTGGGAAGGTTGAAAGCCCTGCAAAAAAAGTCCGGTCTCCTTCAATTTAAATCGAGAATTTCTTCCAATTCCGAAGCCTCGGCGGAATGGTCTTCTTCTCCCAGCAGGTCTCTCGGGTGCAGCGTTGTCTGATACTCGAGAAGCGAGGACTCGAGGCTGGAATACACCAGGGGAACTACAACCTCAAAAAAGTAGGTTTTCTGGATGATCATTTTTTTCCGCTTTTCGTAAATATCGGTAATATGTTCCCTGATTTTGGCCATATGCTGATCATAGGAGGTAAAATGCGGGTCGACTTCCTTGCCCAATATGAGCTGAACCAGATCCTGGTATCGGTCCATATATTTCAGGATGACGAAAAGGGACATGCGGTTGACCCGTCCTGCGCTTTTATTGCCCCCGTTTGTATCCAGTTTTTCGTATTGCTCGAGGAGTTTCGGATGAATCATTTTAAGTATTTCGCTCTTGCGGAGGTTTATGCGCTTGGACAGGAGCATCACTTCAAGTTCGTCGATGACAAAATGGTTGCCGCGGTAATAGCGGATAAACTCGATTATCGCCAGCACTCCCTGTTTCCCATGGTTCAGCAGCTCCTCGGACTGGTCGCGGATTGATTCCGGCAGGCCGGGGTATACCTGCACGCTGTAAGTTTTATAAGTAGCTCCCTTTTTCTCGGTCAGGGCAACTTCCCGGTACGCGTAAAGCTCGTCGCTTTTAATATCCTTGTACACGCTTTTCAGGACGCCGGCCTCTTTCTTGAAGCGGATAAAATATTCCTCGGCTATGCCGGTTTTCTTGAGAATATTGAAAAAATCCGCGGAAATCCGCAGGCCGCCCACCGGGGCCGTCGATTCCATGCGTTTTGCGTTGATGACCGGCAGACCGATTATATCCCACTGTTTCGAGCCGCTTGGGCCGAAATTGCCTATGGTTACCTCGCCGATGTTCGCACCGATGCGTATGCGGATCTGGAAAAAGGCATACAGGGTGGAAGAAACATCATTCTTGTTTCTGAGAGCCTTGATTATCGAAAATGCCTCTATCAGCGCTTGCCGGTCATCAGAGGAAGCGGTTTCGTCCAGAAACTCCTTGTTAGCCTGATTGAAAAGGACGCAGACACGCTGCATGTCCACGCAGGTGTAAAATAGTTCCCGCGCAATATGGGTAAGCCTGTCTTCTCCGCTCAGTTCCCAGAGGCGCCGGTCCAGGATGTCGTCAAAATGAAACATCATGGAATCGCCCTCGATCTTGTTCAAATACCCGCCATGACGCTCCAATACCATCTGAAATGCGGTATAGAGGCCGTTCAAGAGCATCTGGTTTTCTTTGGGGCTCAAAAACTTGGAAAGATGGGTGTAATCGGCAATATCGATAAAACCGACCCCTACCTGACTTTCCTGGGAATGCGGGGGGATGTGTCCTATATCGTAAATAGCCTTGACCAGGTGTTTTGGAAGATAAAAATCCTCAATAGCCTTTTCCAGGTCGCTTTTGCTTAGTGTGTTTTGTTCAGGTTTAACAATTATCTCCATATACTAAATGTAGCCGACCAGTAATTAGTTTGCAAGAGACCCCTTATTTGCTGCAAGATTGATTCTTGGTATCGACAAAAGACCTTTTTTA
This sequence comes from Spirochaetales bacterium, assembly GCA_043775705.1. Taxonomy (GTDB): domain Bacteria; phylum Spirochaetota; class Spirochaetia; order Treponematales; family Treponemataceae; genus Teretinema. The sequence goes on from JAYVSC010000062.1 coordinate 16,272, forward strand.
CCTTAGTATAGGCTAATTCGGGTCCGGTAAACGTCTTTTTACAAGGGGTTTCCCGCCGATATCTTATTATTAATTTGGAGTTACGTATGGCAGAAAAAGAAGCACTGGTTATCTCATCGAAAGTGAAGGCATACATCAAGGAAGCATCCGAGCTTAAATGTTCAGCAACCGTGATTGACGCTTTGTCTGATAAAGTTCGCGC
>JAYVSC010000063.1:0-1542 GCA_043775705.1 Spirochaetales bacterium
CCTGGTGGGAAACGCGGTACAGGCAATGGATAAAAGCGGAATCATCGAGATACAGGCCCGCAACAAGGACTTGAAGAATATGTCGGCCCAGAAGAGGCCGCTCGGACTCGACGCCAAGCCGCTGCCGGCCGGCGCGTATGTGGAAATAAGCGTGCAGGATCAGGGTCCGGGAATTCCCGCTGCGGTGCGCTCAAAAATATTCGATCCATTCTTTACGACAAAGGAAAAGGGCACCGGGCTCGGGCTTGCCATAGTCTTTTCCATAGTCCAGAACCATGGGGGTACGATCAAGGTGAACAGCAAGGAGGGTGAAGGGACTACCTTTTTCATTTTACTGCCCGCGGACTCCGTATTCGTGAAACCGGAGCGCACGATTGAGCGCAATCCCGAAGGAACGGAGGGCGCAGAGCCATCGGCCGCGCGGAAAAAGTCAGTGCTGATTATGGATGACGATCCCTCGGTGCGCGAATCGGCATCGAACATTCTCCTGTCGTTCGGGTACGAGGTAACCGGGGCCGAGGAAGGAAAGGAAGCCGCGGAAAAGTACCGCGCCGCTTTTAAAAAGGGAGAACGCTTTGATTTCTGCATTCTCGATCTGATCATTCACGGGGGGATTTCCGGCCTTGAGTGCGCGAAGGAAATTCTCGCGATGGATCCCGCCGCTGTCCTTTTGGTATCCTCGGGTTATTCGGATGATCCGGTTCTTTCCCATTACCAGGATTTCGGTTTCAGGGGGATAATCCCGAAACCCTACACGCTTGAAGAGCTGCGTCTGGTTCTTACCAATGTGCTTGTTTTATAAGAGTCTTTTTCTGTATAATGGGAGCATATGAGCATGAGTGTATTGATCGCCGATAAATCCCTTCCCTTCGCCGTTTCCCTCGCGGCCGCCCTGCACGGGAAAAATATTTCCGCGGCCCTTGTTTCGGGGGATCCGTCTGATACTGAGGCAGTGAGGGAAATACGCTGGAACCGGTCCTCTTCCCTTTCGGCGAAGACGGTGCTGATTGAGGCGAAAAGCGCTTTCGCGTCTCTTGATCAGGCGGTATTGCTATTCGATACCCCTTTTCTTCTTGCAACGGTCCCCGCCGGCAACTCCTTCGCGAACATCGTGGACGAGCACATCAAAGGCTATTTGCTTTTAGTAAGGGAAATCAACGCGTTTTTCGCACAGCAGAAAAAAGGCAGGCTTGTATTTGTCGTGCGCGGTCGCGACGCCCTTCAAAGCCCGGCTGCGGTCCCTTCCAATATTCCTGTTGCGGTGTGCGAAGCGGCCTTTACCGCTCTCGCCGCGGAAACCGCTTCCGCCTGTTCGCTTCAGCCCAACCCCGCGCTGCAGACGCTGCTCGTCACTCTTGAATCGGGCGAGGAAGCCGAAAACCTTGCATGGCTTGTCGAGCAGCTTGAACAGACTACTCCATCCCGGAATCAAACGCGCTGGATCAAGGCCGGCCAGCGGGGCTTGTTCGGTAAACTGTAATTTCTCTCTCTCCCTTTCCCTACTTTCCCACGCAAAACCCGGAAAACACCGTATTCAATATA
>JAYVSC010000064.1:0-6560 GCA_043775705.1 Spirochaetales bacterium
CTTCGACTATTTCGAGAGGCTCCAAAGGCATAAGTAAATAAGTCAGTTACAATTGCATCTGCTCTTTCGAGAGTGAATCGAATGTCTTCAGGGTTTGTGTTATTCAACATATAAACTGCTCCTTTATAATTGCTTCATGAACCATGTCATTTGCTTAATTCACTCTTTACGAGTAATTCTCATTGCTTCTGCTGTTTGAATTTCTGTCTTGCTAATTCTTCCCGAATGGATGGTAAGCACCAATGAACAAGTACCATATTCAATGTCAGTGCTTTTCTTTTTCATCAAAGAAATACACTCCGCGATAATCTCGGCGTTTTCTTTATTATTGGTTTCGTTCAGCACGATACAGCCTCCCCTACCCGCTCAATCGCAGGTTTTCGAATTTTTCCCGGTATCCGGTATTTATCAATTTCTAGATCAAGAACAGCCTTTTCAAACATGACCGTATTCCCAAATAACTTGACCCTAGGCAATTCATGATGTCGATCTAAAGTAGCTATACTAATGTTCAGGTACCTTGCTGCCTGTTTTCGGTTAAGTAATGGGGATTCTATTTCACCGTGCATTGATTACTCCTTCGATCCGATAAAAAAAAATCCCCACCAAATCCTTGCCGATTTTGTGGGGAAGACCGTTTCCGGTTTATCCGCAAAGCGGATACGTCATGGCAAGGATTGGCGTATCAGCTCTGTAACACCAATATATTAGTGTTACATTCAACATAAACCAAAATTTTGGTGTTGTCAATAGAAAATAACCATCATAATGGTATTCTATTAATATGAGAGCCTTTCGCGATCGACTTAAAACTGAACTTTCTTTTCACGGTTGGATTCTTAAGGAACTCTCGGCCCAAACAGGGATAAGTAAGCGCACGCTAGATTCATATATTGATTCAAGAGAGGTAATGCCTTCGGCAGACCAAGCAGTTAAAATTGCAAAAGTATTAGGTGTAACCGTGGAATACCTGGTAACGGGCCAGGAAACGAACAAAGAGTCCCCCGTTTCACCAGAGTCGAGGAAATTGTTTGAGTTGTTTTCAATTTTGGATGAGCGGGATCAGCAAACTGTTTTGAATATGCTTGAATCTATGGCTGAAAGATATGCAAACTCTGGACGAAAGGGAAAATCGCCTTCTCGTGCAGGCTAACGATAATTTTAACTTCGAGTTTATCCAGACATTTGTACAATTTATTAGCTTTATTGTAAACAACCGGTATTTTGTGGACGATAACTTCTTTTAATACCCACTTTCACAAATAAAGAAGCACTCCAACCTGTTAATAGCCTCCCGTTTTTTGACCTCGTATGTACTTTTTTATCTTGTCTATACTGCTTTTATGCAGTATTATAATGTTAGTTAATTTTTTTAAGGAGTGTACGTATGGGATATTACTTTAGCGCAAAGAGGAACAAAACATGCCTGAATCCGGAAAAGATCTCATTAAGCGGTTGCAGAAAGATGGGTGGGTTATTGATCGAAAAAGGGGATCACACTTCACATTAATTAAAGGAACGAAACAGGTTACTGTTCCGAATCATTTCAATGATTTACCAGTAGGAACCTACCGAAAAATATGCAAAACCACAGGAGTACCACTAAAATGATTTCATATCCGGCACTTTTTGAGCTGGATGAAGACGGAAAAACTTTTAACGTTAGTTTCCCGGATCTTGAAGGTTGTTTTACTTATGGTTCAACCCTAGAAGAAACGAAAAAAAATGCACAAGAAGCACTTTCTGTCCATCTTGAAAGCCTCGATTCACGATCAAAGCAAATTCCCCATCCTTCTACAATCAAAGGAAAAAATGTATTTTATATATCTCCCGATATCAAGATTGCCTTCGCCATTGAAATTAAGAGAATAAGGGAAAAAAAAGGACTAACTCAAAAGGCAATTGCAGAAAAGATGGGTATCGGCTGGGCTTCTTATCAACGCTTAGAAAATCCTAGAAGAACCAATCCAACTCTTGATACCATCCATAGACTTGAGGAAGTACTTGGGGTGTCCTTTTTTAAGTAATACATAAAACTATATAGATTATAATCAGTCACTTGCTGATAGCATTTGCTTGCTAATACATTGACGGCTGTTAGTTATGGTCTTATAATTCTATTATGAGCTTAACCTATGGCTCAAGAAACATTAATATCGAGCAACAAGCAGTCCGGTCCGTTTGCCTGGAATAATGCTAGCGCCTCTTTCCTGTTTGCGGCTTTTATGACGGAAAATCCGTCGTTTTTGAGATAATTGGCAACTAATTCCACGATTTTCATTTCATCATCGACTACTAGGACTGTTTGCGGCATACTGCCTCTGTAATTATATTATATACTGAATCACTAGTGTCCAAAATAATTTAAAACAAACAGTCTGATTTCCGTGGTAAGATTTGAGTAACCAAACCTAAATCATTACCACAAAAGGAAATCAGACATGAATAACAATAACACGCTTTTAGGACAAATTCTTGAACTCGTTCCGAAAAGCTGGTAAAAGAACATAAAACCGAGAAAGGAGCTAAGGGTTTTACGAGCTGGTCTTATTTTGTGACGATGCTTTTTGCACAGCTTTCAGGGCAATCAGGACTACGATCGATCGAAGATGGAATTAATCAGCAACCCAGATCGCTGTATCATCTTGGTATTTCGCAGCCTGTTAAACGGTCTACAATTTCTTACGCGAACGAAAAACGAAATGCAAAATTATTTGAAGATTTTTTCTACAAAGTACTTGGTCAGGTTCCTACGGGAAAACAAAAACATGGATTCCGATTCAAAAATCCCTTGTACAGCATAGATGCGACTACCATAGATCTTTGCCTGAAACTTTTTCCATGGGCTGATTTCCGAGATACCAAAGCTGGCGTAAAGCTATCTGTGAAACTTGATCATTGCGGAAAAGTTCCCTGTTTTGCGGTAATCAGCAATGCAAGAAAGCATGAATCAAAAGAAGTTGTAAATATCCCTTTGAAATCCGGAGATATTGTTGCCTTTGACCGCGTATACAATAACTATAACTATTTCGCAAATCTTTGCAGGGAAAAGATTTATTTCGTAACTAGGATTAAAACAAATGAAACATATACGGTAATTCAAGAAAATGAAACAGGAAGAAATAAATCAATTTTATCCGATCAGGTAATTGAGCTTAACGGTTTTTATGCCCAAAAGAAATGTCCTTTTTATTTAAGGAAAATTGTATCCTACGATCCTGAAACCGATAGAACAATTGAGATATTAACAAACCATCTGGTATGGGCTGCATCAACTATTGCTGGAGTAAACAAAGACCGATGGCCTATTGAATTATTCTTCAAAGCCATTAAACAAAATTTAAAAATCAAACGTTTTTATGGCACTTCAAGAAATGCCGTTGATACACAAATATAGATTGCTTTGATTGCTTATTTGTTATTTTGCATTTTGAAATTTACAATAAAAGCTACCAGAACTTTTACCTGTTTTATATCCGTTTTTCCCACAGTATTATTTCAGCGACGATCCTTATTTGACTGGTTTGCAGAAACCCCACCAGGTTATAAAAATCCAGGATATAGTTTTGGTCAGCTGGAGCTTATATGAAATTTATTTTGGACACTAATGATACTGAATATATGAATGCCAGGTGAACGGTTTATGCTGTTTCTGCGTTGATTTTTCGGAAAATCTTTTGTGCTGTTGCATGCTATAATTTTATACACTATTCTTTGACTATAAAACATACTGACAGAATAGGAAATAGGGAGAGTGAAAATGCGAATCAAAAGCCTTGGTGTGAAAATCGCGACAATCGTGGCCGGAGCCGTTCTTCTTTCATATGCAACAACAATTTTAATAATTACCACGACGATAAAATCCTCATCCGAAACGGCCGCTTACAGCGAAGCTCAGGGGCTGGCACTGACGCAAGCGGCTATAGCCTCAACTGAATTGACGTTTGTACGTTCTTCGGTCACAGAGTTGTCCCGAATTCTGGCTATGTACTCTATGTTTCCAGCCTCGTCGTCCAGGACAATCGTTGATGAAATGCTAAAAACGACTTTAATGAATGAGCCCCGCATCATCAATACCTGGGCTGTTTTTCTTCCCGGAAATCTCTCGAAAACTGAATCCGTTAGTTTTATTTGGCATAATATGAATGGTTCAATAACGAAAAAAACAGATGCTGCCGAGGAAGTTCCCAAAGAGGCGAAGACGGTTATCGAGTCGGGAAAGCCGCTTATCGCCGAACCCTATGCCATCGAAAAAGCAACCGACAATATGGTCGGCATGTCGGACGACACACAAATGAAGCGGCTTGCGAGTAGTATCATCGTGCCAATTGTCGATGAAAAAGGCACAGTGCTCGGCGCGGTCGGAGCGGACTTCAGCCTTTCGTTTCTGCATGAGCGAATGGGCAAGACAAAAGTTTTCGAGAATGGTTACGGTGAGCTTTTGACGAACGACGCCCGGATTGTGATGGGAACCAACAAGGTCAATATCGGGGAAATGGCGCATGAGATCGAGGATGACTCCGGCGATCAAGTGAAAAAGACGATTGCCTCAGGAACCGCATTTTCGCTCATATCTGCGGGCGACGCGCATGGCGCAAAGGCGTTCAAATACTTCGCGCCCGTGGACACCGGAATTCCCGAAGTTCCGTGGAGTTATCTCATCGTCGTGCCATACAGTGAGATAATGGCAAAAGTATACAGGCTTATTTCATTGACGATACTTATCGGCCTTATTTCGCTTGGAATCGTTATAACGCTTATTATGTTTATTATAACCCGGATGATGAAGCCACTCCACTTTACCGTAGCGGCGCTCAAGGACATATCCTCCGGCGGTGGCGACCTCACAAAGCAAATCATGGTTGACCGTAACGACGAAATCGGAATGCTCTCGGGGCACTTCAATGCTTTTTGCGCGTCATTGGCTTCCATGATCGGTAGCGTCATCCATGCCACAGAACGTCTTGCAAAAACAGGCGAGGAACTTGATCAGAATATGTCGGCGGTATCATCGGCAATCACGGAAATCACCTCTAACGTCAATGAGATGCAGCAGGGCGCGGTGCGACAAGCTCAAAGCATCGGTGCTTCTTCGGAGGCGACGACGCTCATTTCGGGAAAAATCGAGCGCTTGAAAACACTCGTCAAAAGGCAGTCGGAGTGCGTCTCTCAATCATCGGCGGCAGTCGAGCAAATGATCGCGAATGTAGGGACAATGGCGACGAATGCCGTTGAAGCCGGTACGCACTACGCAAGTCTTGTTCAGGCATCGGAAAGCGGTACCTCTGTCATCTCCGAAGTGAATCAGGTTGCCCAGCAGATCGCGGCGCAGTCGGCATCCCTGAGCGAAGCGAATGAGGTCATTGCCGCGATCGCAGCAAAGACAAATCTCCTGGCAATGAACGCCGCGATTGAAGCCGCCCATGCCGGTGATTTCGGTAAGGGTTTCGCGGTCGTTGCCGATGAAATACGAAACCTGGCCGAGAACTCGGCGGAACAATCCAAGGGAATTGAAAGAAATTTGAAAACGATCCAGAATTCTATCACGAGCGTCGTGTCCGCTTCGGAGAAAGCTGAAATAACATTTAAGGACGTCCGTGACCGGATAACCATCCTCTATTCATTGCAGGAAGAGCTGCAACGCGCGATGGTCGAGCAAAAGGGCGGTTCCACTTCTACGCTGGAATCACTCGGCGATATCAAGGGCGCGACAGCCGAGGTTGATTCCGCCTCGGAAGAAATGCGGGAGGCCAGCGCCAAGGTCGTAAGCGAAATGGCATCCCTGGTTTCCGCCAGCGAGGAGTTCAGGCGCGGAATGGAGGAGATATCCATCGGCGCTTCCGAAATACAAAATTCGGTAGTGGCAGCCGCCGAATTGACCAAAGAAAACAACAAGAACATTCTTGAGGTTTCCGGCGTGACGAGCGGGTTCAAGATAGCATGACGCGGCGAGAGTTTCGCTTCTTCGGCAAAGGCAACGTTCTTATCCAGTATTCTGTCTTCATGCTTTTCGTCATAAGCGTCACCGCAACGCTTCTTGGCGCCGTTCTTACAAACTTCGTCCGGCAGCACGTAATTCGTATGCACGGCGATTTTTATTCGCGGACACTTTCGTTTGACGTGAACAATCTCATAGAACGAGGATCGCAGAAAGACTTTTCCGCTCTTATTCAGAAACTTGAAATGGGCGGACAACTGGTTCATGCCCGTCACATTGCGGTATGGAACAGAAAGGGAGAAATCGTGTTCGGTGACGGAAATTTCCTGCTCTCGGCGTCCACGAAGGAAAACTTCAAAAGTGCGCTTATGGGGGAAACGACGTACCATCGACTAAAGCCGGTGGCGGGCGAAACTCATGATACGGAGATTGTCATTTTTTTGCCGGTCTGGGATACGCATGCGGCAATATCCGGCGTTATCGCGTTTCATGAATCGGATCGGGATTTGTCGGTTGACCTGAAAGCCGCAGAGCGAAAAATAATCCTGTATATTTTCATCGCGGGGACAGTTATTTATGCCCTTCTTTTCTTGCTGTACTTCAGGTCATACCGCCAACTCAG
>JAYVSC010000065.1:0-3715 GCA_043775705.1 Spirochaetales bacterium
ATCCAGTACCAGGCGCATGCGGCGCGCGTACGGAGCCGTTCGATCTGATCCGCACCCACGTCGGGAAGGCTCGCGATCACGGCCTCTATATCGCCCGAATTCGTCTGGAGAAGATTGCACAAATGGCGGAAGGCCATCGGATACGAAATGGAGGAAGGCATGCCCTCAACCTGGGAGAATTCGTAAATGCGCTTTTCCTTCTCGAACACCTCGTCGTTCTTCGCTTTCTCGACACCCCAGGCAATGCGCTCGGTCTTGTCAAAGTCCTCATATATCTTGATGACGTCAAGGTCAAAGCTGATAACGAATTCGGTATTCGGCCGGGTTCCGGCAAATATATAACGCACGAGCTCGGGCTGGTAGACCTGTAGCACATCATGAAGGTCGACGACGGTACCCTTTGAGGAAGACATCTTTCCGGGAGTACCCTTGATGCCGATGAAGTCATAGCGGAAGGTTACCGGAGGAGCCCAGCCGAACACTTCTTCGGACACGAGCTTTGCCGTATCGAAGGAGCCACCGTGCGAGTGATGATCCTTTCCCGCGGGCTCGAATACGGTTTTTTCATGGTTCCACCGCATCGGCCAGTCAACGCGCCAGCCCAGCTTGATGCCCTTGCTCTTGCGCAGGTCTTCCGTTTCCTTGTTACCGCATTCGCAGGCATAGGATACGCCCCAGTCCCCGTCCCAGCCCTCAATCTTGGTGGTGTCTTTATTGCACTTTCTGCAGAATACCGAAATGGGCCAATAAACCTCATCGGCGGGAATTTTATGGGTATCGTCGCGGTAGCGGTTCAGGCAGTCCTTGATCAGCTCTTTCTTTTCAAGAGCGATCTTCATGCCGAGCGCGTACATGCCGGCCTGATAGCGTTCGGCCTGATAGAGAAATTCGGGATGAATGCCGACGAGAGGCAGCATGGTCTCGACGTCCACCTCGTGATGTCGCGCGTAGCTCGAATCCCGGTCAAATGGATCGGGCACCATGGTGATGGGGAAGCGGAGATAGCCCTCGAGCACCTCGGTTTTCGGCATATTGACGGGAACTTTGCGGAAAACGTCATAATCGTCCCATGAATAGATAAAGCGCACCTTTTTGCCGCGCGAGCGGAGCGCCCGGACGACCAGGTCCACGGAAATAATCTCCCTGAAATTGCCGATATGCACGGTTCCGGAAGGCGTAATACCCGATGCGCAGGTATACACTTCAAGATCGCCCCGTTCCCGTATGATTTTGTCCGCGGTCTGATCCGCCCAATGTGAAAGCTTAGTATTGTCCATACCCGGATTATATAGCAAAAAGGGGAACCAGCTCAAGCTCTATGCATCAAGGAAGAAAACGGGATGGATAATTATCCTATTTACAGATGCTTTTCAAACGAAAACCTAATATACTCAAAGGATGAAAACAAAGCATCTTGCCCTGCGGGTCACCTTGAATTCCATAATCATGATCAACATGGTTTATATCTTTATGCAGATTATCACTTTTTTCAAGGACAATATCATTTTCGGGATTTCTGATCTATCCGGCATGCCAGTCACTGTCGGCAGTTTCGTCGGAGTATACGTGCTCGCGCCTTCAATTCTGTTCGGAGCCGTCATTTTTCTGCGCGCGCTGCCCCTGCAGCGTGTCCTTGAACGACTGGAACGCGGCGAGACGATCACGGGCGTGATAGCTGAAAAAACCCGTCTCCGCATGCTGGGTTTTTCAGGTCTTGTCCTGGGTCTCAACCTGACGGGATTTGCGGCAGGCTATGTCCTTCTGATGATTCTTTCCGGCCGCATAACGGGACTTATTCAGAGCGAAGGGTTAATCGTTCTCATTTCCAACCTGACAGGAGGGGCGGTGTACGCTTCCGCCCAAACGGCACTGAACAACAGGGCATTCAGCCCGCTGCGCGAAATGCTTGGATTCAGGGAAATCGGAAACAGAAAAAAGGAAATGCGGAGCACCATGAGGCAGTTCATTCTCAGCGCCCTGCTTATCGTGTACGCCCTCACCTTCATGCAGTTCAATATCGGCGATACTTCCACGGTGCGTACGGTAGAAATCGATACGCTCAGGATGTATGCGTCTGGAAGCATCGTCAAGGAAGATATGGCAGCGACATACCGCGCGCTTCTCAAGGAAAGGATGTCAAGTTTTTCCAACCGTACCATCGCCGATTATACGACCATTCCCCTGCCCTGGGAGCGCACGGTTACAGCCGGAGAAATCCATCGAAACGTATTCCTGCTCATCTTCTTCTTCGTGTTCTCCATGACGCTGTGCGTGCAGGCAATCAACTCGACCGTCCTTAACCATCAGCTGGAACAGCTCAAGAACAGGATAAAGGAAGTACTGACCGGAGGCAAGGATCTCCGGAAAAGGCTGAACCTTCTGAGCATGGACGAACTGGGCGAACTCACCGAGCTAATCAACAAGATGCTCGACCAGTTTCATTCGGTCGTCAGCCGAATAGCGGTAGCTGCGGAGGAAACGCAAAAAGGTGCGCTGGACATAAACCGAGTCCTTTCCGAATCCGAGGGTATTTCACGGCAAACGGGTCAGGCTGTCCTTACCCTCGGCGCCCAAATAGAGAATCAGGCCGCCGAGGCGCGAAAGGTCAGGCTCATCCTTGAATCATTCCGTCAGGCAGTCACGGGCGTGGAGGAGGCAGCCGAGACCCAAAACAGGTTCGCTGCTGAAACATCGAGCGCAATGGAGGAGATGGCCTCGAACATTCAGTCGGTAGAATCAATGACAAACCGTTCCGGCACGCTCACGGAAAAACTGCGAACGCAGGGAGAGGAAGGAGGGCTGACGGCCAGAGACACATCAAAGGCAATCGAGGATATCGCGGAGTCCGCCGCGAATGTGCTTGAGGTCATCAAGGCACTCGATAAAATTGCGGCAAGCATCAATCTCCTTGCGATGAATGCTGCCATCGAAGCTGCCCATGCAGGGGACAAGGGGATGGGTTTTGCCGTCGTCGCCGACGAGGTCAGGCAGCTTGCCTCCATCGCCGCACAGCAAACCAGAGCAATAAAAGAAATTCTGAAGACCATGTCATCGCGCGTCAATCAGGGAGTAGCCAAGTCGGCGTCGAGCATTCAGGCACTGAACAATCTGATCGACGGCATAGGGCAGGCTGCGTCCATATCTCGCGAGATTTCTGACGCGATGAAAGAGCAGTCTGTCGGCACCAGATCGGTGGCGCAGAATCTGGTTAAAGTTCTTGAAGCCTCGATCTCGATCAGAAAACGAACGGAGGAGCAGACAAAAGAGACGGAACAGATGGCTGAGGCCGTTACCCGATCGATCGAGAGCTTCGAGGCGCTCGCCCTTGACTCAAAATCCCGCGCACAGGGCATTCATGCCCTCGAGGCGTCCTTCACGAGTACGCAAAAGGAAGTCAACAACAATCTCGGTGCGGTCAAATCCCTCACAGCTGAGGTCGAGGGATTCAAGGTATAGGGAAAATAGCAACCAACGGTTACGGGTTTTGTTATAATCAGTTGATAGCGCACCAGTACTGTTCACCGTATACTTTAATCCAGGAAGGTTATATGAAATTCAATCAAAAACTGGTTTTGGCGAGAAAAGAAAAGAGCCTGTCCCAGGAAAAAACCGCCGAGCTGGTCGGCGTATCAAGACAGGCCGTAGCCAAGTGGGAACTCGGCGAATCGTATCCGGAGGTGGAAAAACTCATTCTCCTGAGCGACCTTTTCAGAAT
>JAYVSC010000066.1:0-22031 GCA_043775705.1 Spirochaetales bacterium
TGCTCGACCTTTCGCTCATCCTTCATGCAGAGCACGGCGGAGGAAACAACTCTTCGCTCACCGTGCATGTAGTCTCCTCGTCCGACACCGACACTTACTCGGCCATCGGCGCGGCGGTCGGTTCCCTGAAAGGCCGCAGACACGGCGGGGCGAACATCAAGGTCGCAGAGATGATGGACGACATCAAGGCGAATACGAAAGACTGGACTAACGAAAAGGAAGTCGGCGACTATCTGCGGAAAATTCTCCGGAAGGAAGCCGGTGACGGATCGGGTCTTGTATACGGTCAGGGGCACGCAGTGTATACCATTTCCGACCCCCGTGCCATCCTGCTCCGGGAAAAAGCCCGCGAGTTGGCGGAAGTAAAAAAATGTATCGAAGAATTCGAGCTGTACTGCCTGATCGAGCGTATCTTCCCGACGATCTTCAAGGAAGAAAAAGGCGCCAGTAAGAGCATATGCACGAATGTCGATTTTTATTCCGGGTTCGTATACTCGATGCTCGGCATTCCGCGCGAGCTCTATACGCCGATCTTCGCGGTCTCGCGCATCGCCGGCTGGGCAGCCCACCGGCTTGAGGAAATCGTTTCAGGCGGTCGCATTTACCGGCCTGCATTCAAGCAGGTAGGGGATTTGAGGGAATACATCTCGCTCGGTCACCGCCATTAATCATCTCTATCGCCGTTAGGCGGCGCACTCATAAAGAAAAGGCTGATTTCCGCACTTGACGGAAATCAGCCTTTTTTATATTAAGGGTACTCGATCAATCTTCCTCGATCTGCTTTATGAATTCCTTGGCAGAGACTATTACCTCGTCAGCGATCTTTCCGGAGATAGGGCTGTAGTGGTCGAACGACATGTCGAATGAACCGGTGCCGCTCGTCATCGCGCGGAGATCGATCGCGTACTTCAGCAGCTCGTGGTGCGGCACCTGGGCGCGGATTTCCTCGATGCCGTTTCCCGGGCTGTTCTGTCCCAGTATATGGCCCCGTCTGCTTGAAAGGTCGCTCATTATGTCACCGAGCCTGGCGGTATCGACAAACACGGTCAGATTCATGATCGGTTCGAGGAGAATCGGTCCTGCGTTGCGCATGGCATCCTTGAACGCATTTCGCGCGGCGATCTTGAACGCCATTTCGGACGAATCGACGGGATGTTCCTTGCCGTCCAGAATGGTCACGCCCGCATCCACGACGGGGTAGCCCGCGAGCACTCCCGATTCCATCGCTTCCTTGACGCCCTTTTCAATACCCGGGATAAAGCCTTTGGATATGGCCCCCCCGAATACCGCGTTGGTAAAGGAATAGGCGTCGCCCCGCGGCAGTTCATTGACGGAGAGCACCACCCGCGCATATTGACCGTGGCCTCCGGACTGTTTTTTGTGGGTATATTCAGCTGATGCTTTCCTCTGTATGGTTTCCCGGTAGGCTATCCGTGGAATGGAAGTGACAATCTCGATTTTCGTCTGAATTTTAATCTTGTGCAGGATGATGCTGATATGCAGGTCGCCCATGCCCGAGAGGACGCTTTGATGCGTTTCGGCGTTATACACAAAGCGGAGGGTTTTATCTTCCTCGCAGCAGCGAAGCAGCATTTCCCCGAGTTTGTCGTCGTCTTTTTTGTCCCTTGCGGCAACTGCCATGGAGTAAACCGGATTCGGGGTGCGCAGGTTGACGAAGGGCAGAATTTCGGCGGTGGAGCCGAGGGTATCATTCGTTTTCGCGAAAGCGAGTTTTCCGGCCACTCCTACGTCGCCGGCGGCAAGGGACTTTATCTCGACAAGTTTTTTTCCTACCGTGCGGAAGAGCTTGCCGATTTTTTCCTTTTTGTTTTCCGTGATGTTGAATACTTCGGTATCGGCGGAGAGGGTTCCCGTGATCACTTTGAGGTACGAGAGTTTTCCCGAAAACTGGTCGTTGGATGTCTTGATGACAAAGGCCGCCATGGGTTCGGCGGGATTCACGATAACCGTTACCTCGTTTTCGTCCTTTGCGACGGCGGTTTCAAGCTCTCCGGATGGAGAAGGTACGATTTCGGCGATAAAGTTCAGCACCGAGGTTACTCCGCAGCCCGTTTTCGCACAGCCGGCGAAGGCGGGTGCGATCCTGTTATCCTTGATCGCCAGGCGCAGCCCGTGAATGATATCCTCGTCGGAAAGCCCTGCCTCATCTATGAATTTTACGAGCAGTTCCTCATCGCCCTCGGCTGCGGCACCGGCCAGCACTTCTCTCGAACGCGTATATTCTTCCATGTATTCGGCGGGTATCGGGACGGCTTTTTCCCTGCCGCTTGAAACCTCGTAGGCATTGCCGTGCAGTACATCGATGATGCCCTTGAATGATGGACCCTTTCCCATCGGGATGGTAACCGGACAAATATCGACCTCGAAGTGATTGTGCACTTCCTGTATACCCTTCGCAAAATCGGCCTTGTCGTCATCCATATGATTGAAAAAAACGAGGCGGCTTTTGTTTCTCCGGTCAAGCATTCGCCACAGCTTGATGGTTTCGATCTGAACGCCCGCCCGGGCATCAATCACCATAAGGGCAAGTTCCGAGGCTCGGAAGGCTGAAATGACTTCGCCGATAAAGTCCGACGAACCCGGCGTATCCCATATATTGATCAGTTTATCCTTCCAGGGAAGGTTCACAAGGGTGGCATAGAGCGAAATTTTGTGTTCGATTTCTTCCGGAGTAAAGTCGCTGGTGGTTTTTCCTGATTCGATTGTTTCCGCTTTTTGCAGTATACCTGCAGCGAGCAGCAGCTGTTCCAGTAATGTGGTCTTGCCGGTTTGACCATGTCCGGCGATGGCTACAGTGCGAACCAAATCAGTTGAATATCCCATTTCAAGCTCCTCCTGCATCAATCTTCAGTGTAAGTTGTTCCTTAATCGTAAGTTCTCTTTTATTGTATTGTCAAGAAAATAATATACGATTACTATAGAGGTATGGATCTATCACGAAAGACAATACAGAACCTTACCCAGTGCCTGGATGAAAAAAGGGAAGAATTAACCGTCTTTTACCGGCAATTCGGCGAAAAACTCTATAATGATTCTACCGATCCTGCTATTGCGACCGGGGCCCTGAGCGCTGAACGCATCACTTCCTGGCGCAGCCAGATGGCGGAAAGGATAACCGAAACAAAGAGCCTGCTCGATATCAAGGACGCCCTTACCCGCCAGCAGGAACTCGTTCATTTTAAAAAAGAACTCTCCGTGAACTTGCAGGAAGAAAATGCCCTGTACCGAAACCTGCTTGAGGAACTCGGCCGCGCTTTTTACAGCCAATATACCGAGCGGGATGCCGCCATTTTCGGCGATACGTATGAAAAAGCCTCTGTTGAGGGAAATATACTGATTCAGCTTGAGGGGAAACAGGATACCCTGCAGCATCAGCTTGCAGAATCCGGCTTTTTCGGGAAGCTGTTCGCGCAGTTCAAAATGGCCGGTCTTGCCTCCAATCTTCGGCAGCAAAAAAGCCGCGTCATGCGCATTCTCGCCGACGGTGCCTCTTCTATGGTTACAAGCGGGGCTCTTGAACAACAGATTTCTGATGGCTCTCTGGATTCTGATTTTACAAAGGTTTATTTTGACATCAAGGATGCGATTATCCGGTTGGAAGAGCTGAAAAAACGGGGAAATACCCTGGAAACCGACTTTGCCGCCATCGCAACTATCCTTGAAAACGGGAACGCCTCTGCAAATCCCCTGCGGCGCATGGATGAGCTTAGGCATCATATAAAGGAAACCGATAAACGCATCGATTCCCTGACGATTCTGTCTTCACGGGAGTACAGCGACAAATTTCTCGATGAAAACGGCGTTTCTCTTCTCGGAAATACCGGAGACGGTCATACATTCAGCGATATGGGCTCTTATGCCCACCAGCTTGAGCAGATTGCCCTTCTTCGTTCGGATATATCGGTGATTTGCCGCAAGATTGAGGTTCTTGAAACCTCGTTCAAGATTGAATCCCTGACAAAGCAGATTTCCCAGTATGAGCGGTCGATTACGGATTATGAAAGAAAAATCCTTCATTATCAGGAAATGTCCGAGTCTCTCAGGAAAAATATCCGGGAATCAACCGATGAAAAACTGCGTCTGCACAGTTATAAAGAAACTATCGAGAACACTTTACGGTGAAACCCATCGTGACGTAATAGTCTTTTTCTGATACACTCATTTCCGTTATGGCTAAAAAAACTGCAGAATATAACGAATCAACGATCAAAACCCTGAGTTCCCTCGAGCATATCCGTCTCCGGACCGGTATGTATATCGGCCGTCTCGGCGACGGCACCAATCCCGATGACGGTATCTATGTACTTGTAAAAGAAGTAATTGACAACTCGATTGATGAATTTATCATGGGAAACGGCAAAACCATCGATATAGCCCTTAAAAACAACCTGGTAACCGTGCGCGACTACGGCCGGGGCATCCCGCTTGGGAAACTGGTTGAATGCGTATCGGTCATCAATACTGGCGCCAAATACAACGACGATGTATTCCAGTTTTCCGTCGGCCTGAACGGCGTCGGCACGAAGGCGGTAAATGCCCTGTCAAGCCATTTCCGCGTGATGTCCATCCGCGACGGCAAGTGCGCCGAGGCTGTTTTCGAGCGCGGAGTGCTGAAGAGTCAGCGGAACGGCACGGTAAAAAGCGACGTGAAAAACGGTACCCTGGTCGAATTCATTCCCGATGAGGTGCTTTTCAATGACTTTGAATTCAATCTTGAATTTCTCCAGAGACGAATATGGAACTACGCATACCTGAACGCGGGCTTGGTGCTCAGTTTTAACGGCGAAAAGTATGTGTCCAAAAACGGACTGCTCGATCTGCTCGACGCGGAGCTCGGGAAGGATCATATTTACCCGTTCGGATACTACAAGGGCAAACAGCTTGAAATTGCCTTTACCCATTCCCACAATTACGGCGAAAACTACTTTTCCTTCGTGAACGGCCAGTATACCTCGGACGGGGGCACCCATCTTTCCGCTTTCAAGGAAGGCCTTTTAAAGGGCATAAACGAGTATTTCAGGAAAAACTACAAAAGCGAGGACGTGAGGGAAGGCACTGCCGCCGCCGTTGCCATAAAGATACAGGCCCCGGTATTCGAAAGCCAGACCAAGAACAAACTCGGCAACACGGAAATCCGCGCCTGGATCGTAAACGAGACAAAGGCGGGGGTGGACGACTGGCTCCACAAGAATCCTGAAGCCGCGCGCCTCCTCGAGCAGAAGATACTCGCCAACGAAAAACTGCGTACCGAACTGAACAGCGTCAAAAAGGAAGCCAAGGAAAACGCGCGGAAAATCGCGCTGAAGATACCCAAGCTCAAGGACTGCAAGTTTCATTTACAGGATTCGGGCAAGGGCGAGAACACCATGATATTCATCACCGAGGGAGACTCGGCTTCCGGTTCCATGGTTTCGAGCCGGGACGTGTATACCCAGGCGATATTCAGCATGCGCGGAAAGTGCGAGAACATGTACGGGAAAAAACGGGCCGAAATCTACAAGAACGCGGAACTCTATAATATGATGATGGCCCTCGGCATCGAAAACGATATTGAAGGCTTGCGCTACTCGAAAATCATCATCGCAACCGATGCCGATAACGACGGCTTCCATATCCGTAACCTGCTTTTAACCTTTTTCCTGAGCTATTTCGAGGAGTTGGTCACCTCGGGCCGCATGTACATTCTGGAAACCCCTCTTTTCCGCGTGCGCAACAAAAAGGAAACCTCCTACTGCTACAGCGAAAAGGAGCGGGATATCGAGATCAAGCGCCTCGGATCCACCAATGAGGTAACCCGTTTCAAGGGACTCGGTGAAATCAGCCCCAAGGAATTCGGCCAGTTTATCGGGGCCGATATTCGTCTCCTGCCCGTGACCGTTCTTGCCCTGAAAACCATTCCGGGCATCCTCGAGTTCTACATGGGAAAAAATACCCCTGAAAGGCGGGAATATATCATGAAAAATCTTCTTGCAGAGGTTGACGTATAAATGGACTACATAAAATCCCTTTTTGACAGAAATTTTCTCGAGTATGCGAGCTATGTTATCCGGGACCGCGCGATCCCCGATCTTGAGGACGGCCTGAAGCCGGTACAAAGGCGCATCCTCCATTCTCTTTTCGATATGGACGACGGGAAGTTCCACAAGGTGGCGAATGTCGTCGGCCACTGCATGAAGTACCATCCCCACGGAGATGCGTCCATAGGCGGCGCCCTGGTTGTCCTCGCGAACAAGGATATCTTCATCGACAAGCAGGGGAATTTCGGTAACATCTTTACCGGGGACAATGCGTCCGCGGGACGGTATATCGAATGCCGCGTGACAGCCCTCGCGAAAGAGCTGATGTACAATCCCGAAATCACCAATTATGTGCCTTCCTATGACGGACGCAACAGGGAGCCTACCGCGTTCCGGGCGAAGCTGCCTATCGTGCTCATAATCGGCGCGGAAGGCATCGCGGTCGGTATGTCCACCCGCATTCTTCCGCATAATATCCGCGAAATAATCGCCGCCGAAATCGCCTGTCTCGAGGGAAAGTCCTTCCAGCTTTTCCCCGACTTTCCGACCGCGGGACTCGTCGACGTATCCGGCTACGAGGACGGGCTCGGCAAGGTACTCGTCCGCGCCAAACTCGATATTTCCGACGAAAAGCGTATTGTCGTCCGCGAGCTTCCCTTCGGCAGCACGACGGAGAGCCTGATCGCCTCGGTCGAGGCGGCGGCCCGCTCCGGCAAGGTGAAAATTTCCGAGATCAACGACTTTACGACCGATTCCGTCGAGATAGAGATCAAGCTGCAGCGCGGGGTCTATGCCGCCGACGTGCTCGATGCCCTCTATGCCTTCACTGACTGCGAACAGTCCATTTCCTGCAATCTTCTCGTCATCAGGGACAACAATCCCGTCCTTATGACGGTCACCGATATCATCAAGGATCACGCGAAAAAACTGGTCAAGGTGCTCAAGGAAGAACTCGAGCTTGAAAAGGCCGGCCTGATCGACCGCCTGCACATGAGAACCCTCGAACGTATTTTTATCGAGGAGCGGATCTATAAAAAGATCGAATCCATGAAGACGGCAGAAGGGGTAGTGAACGCGGTCCTGAAGGGATTCGAACCTTTCAGCGCGGAGCTTATCCGGGATGTAACCGAAGAGGACGTCGAGCGCCTCCTTAAAATTCCGATCCGGCGCATTTCGCTTTATGACATCAATAAAAACCGCGCCGAAGTCGCGGAAATAAACGCGCGCATCAAGGAAATCAACAAGCTCCTTAAAAACCTCGTCGCCTACGCGGTCACGGTGCTTACCGGAATACTCGGAAAGCTGAACGCGGAGGATACCGCGCGGCGCACCAAGATTTCGCGCTTTACCAAGGTTGACGTGAAGGAAGCGGTTACCCGCGACACCTCGCTGCGCTATGATGACGCAACCGGCTATCTCGGCACCACTGTTTCCCTCGGGAACGAGATCCTGAAAGTGACCCCGTATGACCGCATTCTTGTTATGCGCCGGAGCGGCGTATATACCGTCATGGATGTGCCGGACAAGATATTCGTGGACAAGGGCATGTGGTACTGTGGGTTCTCGGACAAGGATCAGCTGTCAAAGATATTGTTCACGGTTATCTACAAGGACGCGAAAACCGGCTATCCCTGCATCAAGAGATGCCGCATCGAGGGTTTTATCCTGAACCGCGACTATCAGCTGGTTCCCGAAGGCTCGACGGCCCTGTACGTCGGCATAAGGGAAAAGTTTGCCTTTACGGTCAAGTACGAGCCGAAGGCACGCCTGAAGACCCTGGAACAAACCTTCAAGGCCCAGGACTATAACGAAAAAGGTCTGAAGGCGCTCGGTGTCCGTCTGGCACCGCGGACCGTGAAATCGGTGTATCCCGAAGAAACCGCTGGAAGCGGCTTGCGCAAAGCGGCGGCCAAAACAACGGCATCAAAAAAAGCACCTGCCAGGAGCGATCCGAAAAAAGGCAAGAAATAAAAAAAAGGCTGTTCCGCTTTCAAGGCGGACAGCCTTTTTTTTATGCCTTCCGGTTTTTACCGCATACGGTTTGTGCCGAAATCAGTTGATCGAAACTACCACAGTCGTCAGTGCAGTGGGTACTTCTACCGGGGCAGCGCTTATGACGGGGACAGGTGCGGGCGGCGCGGATTGCGTTGCCTGGACTGCCGATTTTACTTCGGTTGACGGAATGGTCGACAGCGCTATGGTTTCCATTCGTCCCTGGAGAGCGGCCGCAGGACTCGCGACCGAGTCTCCGAACAGCTTCAGTTCCTGTCCTGCGGTGCCCGTCCGGGTTTGACCGAGAGGTGTGACAAATTCAACCGAGCCCTTGAGTATTACCAGCTGGTCGCCCATTTCGAAAACAGTTCCGCGGACGGACGCGGTTGCTACCGGGCTTTTCACGGTGAATCCGTTTTTCTTGCTGTTCAGCGAATTGACCTCGGCCTTGACGTTTCCGACCTCGAGATACAGTTCGGTATTCACGATGTCGTCTTTTTCCACCAGCTGCGTCAGCGTCATGCGGGTCAGCGGCCTGATGGTAAGTATTGAGGCGCCCAGTTTCACGGTGGCTTCAGATTTGAATCCCGTGGAAATCATGGTGCCGGCAATCAGCGGGTCCCCCGGGTTGAGTTTTTTCCAGGCACCGGAAGCATCTTGAACTTCTACCTTGCCGTTTACGGTGACGACAAGACCGTCAAGCGCGGCCAACGGGAATACCGTGACGGCCAGTAAAACAATACCTATAGCGAAAATGTGTCTTTTCATCGTGTATCCTCCTCGAACTGTTGTTAGATATCAAGAATCGCTTTGAGCGAGGCTTGATACTGATTATCTCCGCTGTTCGGAATTTGAAGTGCCGAATCAAACCGGAATCTGAGATCGCTGGTTGCCTTGACTGTTATGCCGGCAGTAACTTCTGTGCAGTCATAAAGACCAATACCGGTATCTGTTTTCTTGGGGTGCATGAATACTTTTCCGGCTATATCAAAATTAAGCATGGGAAGGGGATTGAAGTAATACCCTGCGGACGCCCTCATGAGATTCGCATAACCCGCGGTATACAGGGTTCCCGCGCCCTGAAAGGTGATTGGTAAAAAGCCGGTGAACAGGGAATCATTCCCCGGGCTGTAAATAAACTGGGCGAATAACTGGTTTCCGGGAGCCGGGAAGAGATCGAAACGTATCGACGCAATTGCCGAGGTTTCCGAATACGTCTTGTCCGAATCCAGTACGCCTGCCTGGAAGGTGCCGTCGAGTGAATAATACAGGATATTCGTCACGGGACCGCTGGCCGAGACTGTTCCGTAGACGGTATGAACGGTTTCGGTCGAGTCCGTTTTCGCTCTCAGGTCATATTGGCCGACCGCTTCCACGATAAGGTCCGTAGTACCGATCAACTGGGGAAGCTGGATCGTGAATTTTCCGATTACGTGCTTGGAACCAAACACGTAAATATCGGTGGTTTTCGCGTCGGCAGAATCGCTTGGGGTCATCAGGGCGCCGCCCTTGCGCACATTTAAAAGACCGGTGTAGCCTGCGAGAAAATCGATGTTTCCGAAGGGAAATGCTCCGTGAAACTCGGCGCCGTCTACTGACTGGTTGAGGATAAAACCGGTGACGTCCGAGGCAGGTATTCTGCCCGCGTCAACGCTGATTTTGGTTTTTGCCGATTTGTAGGGAACCAGAGAAAGGCGGAAAAGGTCCAGGTCCGCGAAAACCGCGAAGGTGTCCGTGCTCGACGGCTTTGCCGCATAGGCGCTTCCTTCAATTGAAAGCGAATTGCTGTTGCTGCTGTCGAAGGGAATTGTAAGCCACAGGGTTCCCTTGTGATCGGTATAATAGGTGGCTTTGGTGAGATAATTCACCCCGCCGGTATTGGACAGCTCGAGACCGTAATCGAACGCGCCGAGCGAGGCAGTGGCTAAAACCAGAAGCGCGGTGAAAACGCAGAGTTTCGTAATTTTCATTTAACGGTCTCCTTGTCGGCAAGAAGCGCTTTCCGCTGTACGGCAGTAGCTTCCTGGGTCGGGGGATTGTTCAGTTTTGAATTTGGGTACGCGGCAAAGAATCTGCTGATCGCTCTCAACAGGTCGCGTCCGGACAAGGTCATGTCCGGATCGGTTCCCTGGGGCCAAAAGCCGGTCTTTTTCAGTTCCTTGTACGCATAACGCGGATTTTTGAATGCAGACCACATAATACCGCCCTTGATATTATAGTTGCTCATCAAAAAGTAGGATACCGTTTTTACGGATATCGGTTTATCGGCGACATCGGTAAATTTGTAGTTGCCGTACCGGTCGCAGTAGGTATAAGCCTCGAAGGGCGTTCCGTCCCGGCCCAGCTCGCTCGCGATCATGTACGAAAAATCGATGTAATTGGCTTTTTCTTTCTGCAGAATTGCGGTCAGTACAGTCGCGTCCTGCGAAAACACGGGCAGCAGCAGAAATGATAAAAGGCTGAAGATTATTAATTTCTTCATTATTTATTCTCCTCGTCCATAATCAGAATTTCAACCCGTCTGTTTTTCATCCTGCCCTCGGGAGTGTCGTTGGTAGCCAGCGGTTTTGTGCCGCCCATGCCCGTGGCGATGACCGAATCGGCCGTTTTGATGCCCGACTGCACGAGAAAATCGGCGACCGACTGGGCACGTGCGGTGGAAAGGGTGAGCAGTTCCGCCTCGTTTGATCCCGCAGGATTTGCCGCATGCCCGATAACGTTCAGTTTTCTGTTTGTCAGTGAAGACAGAAGGCCGCCGATTTTGGTCAGCTTTGCCTTTTCCGTATCCACCAGTTTGGCGGATTCCGCCTCGAACTGTATGTTTTCAATCGATAACACAATACCGGCATCTGTCTGTTTGACCTCGACATTGGCGACTTTTTCACTTGCGATCTGCTTGTTCAGTTCGCTGACCACGCGTTCGCGTGTAATTTCGCTGACTGTCTTGAACTCCTCATTTGTTTCCGTCTTGAGGAGCAGCGATGTATTTCCGGCAAAAAGGTACTGAAGCTCTTCCGTAAGGGACGAAAGTTTCGGAGCTCCTGACTTGTTGTCCCAGTAAAAGTCCATCTTCGAAAATCCCCGAAGTCGGAGAACTCCCGTTTTTTTTGCAATATTGCTTTTCAGAATGATAAAGGGATACCATTCTGCCTGAATATGAAAATATTCGCGCGATTCGATAACCGTCATGTCGATAAACGTATAGGTTACCGGTACCGTGACAACAACCGGTTCATTGGAGCCGAATGCTGATATATCATAAGTGATGGTGCCGTTTTCAGTCCATTTCATTCCCGGATCGACCGAGTTTTGCGGAAAGCTGGGAATGTTTTTCAGGTAGGAAATGGTGCTTTTATTTTGCGCCGCAACCTCCTGCATTGGAGCCGAGTTCGTGATCAGCGTCGGTTTAGCGGTTATTGAATCAAGATCGACTATCGATTCTTTTACTGTTACCCTGGTCTCATACTGCTGACCCGCATTCGCTCTCCAGGTCAATACTTCAGCCTGAGCGTTTATTAAGATAAAAAAAGCGAGAATAAACAGTCCCGACCATTTCTTGCAATTCATACATCAAACTCCTTGAAACTACGTTGGACTTTGCCTTGTTCATTAATCAGTATAATTCATTTTTATGAAAGAAACAGACAAATACCCGACAATTTGAACATTTAACGGGTGTAGTGTATTATAATTAACAGAATATATCATAAGGAGAAATACGTTGACAATAACCGAAAAGTTCCTCGAGTTTTTCAAGAATAAACTCGAGTACGTGATAGCCTTGTCCGTGTTCATTTTCTTTTTTGGTTTGTCGGTTACCGATTCGGGAAAAAAGACAGAGTTTACTTTGTACGATACTTTGTTGAAAATCAAGCCCGAGATTACTGAAAGGAAGGACATTCTTCTTGTCGATATTGATGATTATGCACTTGAGCAAATCGGTGCATGGCCATGGTCCCGGGATATCTATGCCGATGCGCTGATCCGCTTGAGGGAAGTCGGCGGGAAAAGGGTAGTATTTGATATTGAGTACTTATCCCTCGGTCAGCCGGGTGTAAACCAGGCCTATGTGAAGAATGAATTTCCTGCGGCGTACAAAACAGTGCATTCTGAAATCCTACAATACTTAAGTGATTTCTCGGAAGCAATATCAACAAAGAATATACCGATTTCTGCAGCCAAAGAAGTCGGATCGGAAATGAATTCTTATATCGATCAGCAGATGAATTCGCTTTCGAGCTCAATCACTTCCAATATTTTTCGCGACAATGATGATTATTTTGCGAAGGCAATTCACTATTTCGGCAATACCTATTTGACAATCAATTATTCTCTGATAAATACCAACGATGATTCAAAACCTGCAGCCGCTTTCGCTCGTGAACACATGATGTTTACGAATGTTGAAGATACCGCAGGATCGATTGTCCGTGAAAATGTCGTATCCCGTAAGGAAAATTCTCTTGAAAAAGGTATTTCTCCTGCGATTCTTCCGCTTCTCAGTAAAGCCGCCGGTGCCGGTTTTCCAAATGTTATCATCGATGCCGACGGTGTCCGCAGACGTATTGAGCTTCTTGTAGAGTATGAGGGCGCTTATGTAGGTCAGTTAGTATTCGCCCCGATTCTTTCACTGTTAAAGCCCGAGAAAATTATCCGTAACGGGCAGCAGCTGGTTTTGGTAAACGCGCTGGATTTGAATTCTAAAGAAAACGGAGTCAGAAAGACAATCATAATTCCACTCGATGAAAACGGAAACTTTATGATTAACTGGCTTAAAAAAAACTTTGTCGATGCTGATCCCAAGAACAGCAGTTTTCGCCATATGTCGCTCTATGCGTTGAGACTATGCGATCAATATGAAGAAAAACTAATTGATAATTTGACGTCTATTGAAGAATTGGTCATTAAAAATTCGGCGGGGTATCTTTCATATCGTGATGCGGCCCTCTGGGTTCATTCCAGCTATAAGGATTTAAGTGTCTGGAAACAGGCTTTGATGGGTGGAAGCCGCTCGGATTTTGATGAGTATTTTAAAACCCGCGAAGAATTCTTTTCCAACTATGGTCAGTTTCTCGAAGGCGGTTTTGATACAGAAATATTTGCCACACTTGATCACTTCAAGGAAGTGTCCGGGGATTCAAAGTATGAAGCAATCAAGGAAAGCATCAAGAAGAATTTCGAGATATACCACAGTGATTATAAAAACTATCTGGAACATATCGCAGGGATAAAAAAAATATGCGAGAACTCATTTTGTATAATCGGTAACAGCGCGGTCGGAACTACGGATCTAGGCACGAATCCCTTTGCAAAAAGCTATGCGAATGTCGGTACCCATGCAAATATCTATAACACCATCATGACCGAGGAATTTATTACCCCCTTGCCGGCATGGGCGTCATGGCTTCTGGCTTTCGCCCTTTGCGGTCTAAGCGCGATCGCGTTCAGGAAGATCAAGTCCCTGAAAGGGCGCATCACCTACGGAGTAGCGTCTTCGATCTTCGTGTTCGCCCTGATCACCGCCCTCTTCGCGGTATTCCGCATTTACATCCAGCTGTTCGTGCCGTTGTTTTCGGTGGTCATCACTTTCATACTTGTATCGATTTTCAAGTTCGTGTTTTCGGAACAGGAAAAGAGCTTTTTGCGCAAGGCGTTTACCATGTACCTTTCGTCGGACGTCGTCAACGAGATCGTCGCCGATCCCTCAAAGCTCAAGCTCGGCGGCCAGGAAAAGCAGATCACCGCGCTCTTTACCGACATCAAGAGTTTCTCCACCCTTTCGGAAAAGGTTACCCCCGAACATCTGGTTCATATTCTCAACAAATACCTGACCGTTATGAGCGACCTGGTTCTCGAGCAGAAGGGGACGATCGACAAATACATCGGAGACGCAATCGTGTCGTTCTTCGGCGCCCCTCTCGACCTTCCCGACCATGCTTCCCGCGCATGTCTCGCCGCCATCCGCATGAAGCAGGCGGAGAAAAAACTGAATGACGAGCTGCTTGCGAGCGGCGAGATACCGATGCCCATCCTGACCCGCATAGGAATCAACTCGGGCGCGATGGTCGTCGGAAACATGGGAACCGACAACAAGATGAATTACACGATCATGGGCAATGACGTAAACCTCGCGGCGCGCCTCGAGGGTGTCAACAAGTCATACGCCACCTGGATACTGGTTTCGGAGTCGACCTGGAGTCAGACGAACGGAGCGTTCCTCGGGCGCAAGCTCGACCGCGTCAGGGTCGTGGGCATCGACACGCCGGTGCAGCTCTACAACGTGCTGGCGGTCCGGTCGGAAGCCACATCCACCATGGTCAATCTGGTTGAAAAATTCAACGCAGCCATCGACGCATACCGCGAAAAACGTTTCAGCGAGGCGCTCGTGCTCTTTACCAAATGCTCCGAGATAGATCCGGATGATTCCGCGTCCTCGATATTCAAGGAGCGCGTCAAGGATATGATGATTAAGGGAATCGGCGACGATTGGTCCGATGTCATCAACATGACGAGCAAGTAGCGTTACCGGCTTGATGCAGGGGCGCCTTCAAGTGCGGCCCTCGCGTGCAGCGTTATCAGCAGGAAATCGGACGGGGCCCCCAGCCTGAAGCGCAGGACCGTGCCCCCGAAACCGGCTCCGTTCGATACGATGACCGGAATGCCGTCCTTGTATACGGTTCCTGTCCTGTATTTTTGCCCGTATTCGGAGGGCAGGACGGGGGCATAGCCGAAAAACGTGATCTGCCCGCCATGCGTATGCCCCGAGAGGATAAGGTCAAAAAAGGAAAGATCAGCCTTTTCCGCGAAGTCGGGATTGTGGCTTAGGAGAACGGTGAATGCGTCCTTTCTCAGAATGTCGTCGAATTTATTTATGACCGGAAACACATCCCTGAAATCATTGATGCCTGCGAGGTTTATTCCGCGCGGAAGCAGGATGACCGTTTCGTCGAGCACCACGATACCCGCCTTTCTGAGGCTTTCGATGGTTTTGAACCTTCCGTTATAAAAATCATGGTTGCCGAGAACCGCATACACCCCTTCCTTCGCCTTGAAACGGGAGGCAGCCTCCGCGAATTCGGCGATCTGCGCTCCGGAAAGAGTCAGGTCGCCGCCGAGCAGGATGCAGTCAGGTTTTGACTCGTTCACAGAGTCGATCAGGCGTTCGAGGCGCGCGCGGGAAAAGTTGTTGCCGAAATGAATGTCGGAGACAAAGACCATGCGGTAGCCCTCGAGCGAAGGAGGCAGATTGTCTTGTACAAAATCGCTTGCGCGGACGCGGTCGACGCCAAGCGGCGGAAAGCTTGCGCAGCCGGAAAGAAAGAGAACTCCCGAGAGCACGGCAAAAAACCATGAGTGCATAGATGACTTTATCATAATTTCTGCAGTATAAAGAAACCGGGGCCGGGATGGAAGCACTTCTTTATGATATACTTCATCACTACACTAGGAGAGAATAAAAAATGGAGTTTTCACGGAATTATCTCGTCCACTATTATGAAGCTGACTGTCGCAAACGTCTTACCCTGCCTTCCCTTGTTCAGTATCTCGAGGATATCGCGATTCTCGACAGCTCGAGCCGCGGCATGGATCTTGCGTATTACGACAGGGCCCAATGCGGCTGGATGCTCCTGAAATGGGATATTTCGATCAAGGCCCTGCCCGTTTTCGGTGAAACCGTGCGCGTCGCGACAAAGGTGCACGCCATGAAGCGCTTTCTCGCGGATCGCGAGTTTTCCGTGTCGGCCGCGGACGGCACTCTTCTTGCAAGCGCCCGGTCAAACTGGCTCCTCGCCGACACGGTGCGGCGCCGCCCCATTCGCATCCCGGAAGAAAGATACAAGACCTTCGGCGTATCGATGGAAAGCGAAAGTGATTTTATCATGATAGAGGATGTCAATGCGGTCACGGTTCACTCGAGCGGAGGGGACGAAGGAAAACAATTTCGCCGAACCATCCGCACCGTGAATACCGATATCGACACGAACCAGCATGTGAACAACGTCCGCTATGTCGCCTGGGCACTCGATTCCCTGCCGGCGAGTTTCAGCACCGACTGCATCCCTTCCTCGATCCGGGTTCAGTATAAAAAAGAACTCGCAGTCGGGGATGAAGTCCTCATCGTTTCCCATGCGGGGGGCTTGTCCACCCGGCACAGCATTTTCAAGGGCACGGACGAGATCGCCCACATGGAAATCGAATGGAGAAGGGCCGACTGATGCGGATCAGAACGCCGTGATCGCAGGTCCGGGAAGCTGGTTGTCGGGATAATACTTCTTGAGCATCTTCTCGAAGGTTCCGTCCTTTTTCATCGTGTCCAATGCGGCATTCCATGCAGTAACGACCGAGTCGGGCATTTTCAGCGACATGGCGAAAAAGAGCTGGCTTTTTTGGAAGGTTAATATGAATTTGAAATCTTCACTCTTGAAGCCTGCGGCTTTCACGTTTGCGGCAAAACTGGTTGAGGAGTCGGCATACACATCGATGCGGCCGCCCATCAGCATCTTGATATTGGTCGTTACGTCATTTTCGCGGTCAAGATTCGTGAAGCCGGCCTTGCTGAGGATCTGGTCCCGCACGTCATCCCGGTACACCCCTATTTTCCCCAGTTTTTTTGCTTCCTCCATGCCCGCGATCTTGATCTTGGAATCTGCCTTGGCATATAGGTTGGAGGTTGATTCAAGGGTCGGTCCGACCCATTTGAACATTGGATTGCGCTCTGCGGTTCTTGTCATTGAAAAAAGAACGACATTGTTCTGTTTCTGTATTGCGTCGTACCCGCGGGCCCAGGGCACCAGCTCTACCTTGTCCGTGTTTCCCACCCGTTTCTGGATTTCCTGCACCACTTCGATCATGTAACCCGTCAGTTTTCCGTCCTTGTCAAGAAACTGGGAGGGCGGATCGTTTTCGGTGTAGATGACAAGCGATTGGGCGGAAATCACAGTGACCATCGAGAGAAAAAAAAACATGACGCACGCACATCTTTTCATGGTATTCTCCTCACCCGTAAGGGCTGATTCAAGTATAGGGTGTATGTATCCTTAAAATCAAATTTCTCTGATGAAGAGCGCTCGTTCGAGAAGTCCCTGCGCGTATATCGTGCACCGGTTCCGTCCCGTGTGTTTCGAGCGGTACAGCGCTTTGTCCGCGTCCCCGAGGAGGATGAGGGAATTGAGCTCGGGTTTTGCCTCGATCATTCGGGCACCTATGCTGACCGTGATGGAAAGTTCGTCATTCCCCGCGGAGAGGCGGATGTCGCTTACCGCGATTCGGACGCGCTCGGCGATATGCATCAGGGTTTGCGGCGTGCAGTCGGCAATGAGCACCGAGAATTCCTCGCCGCCGAACCGTGCGGCGCAGTCTTCCGGCCGCGTGGTTTGCTTCAGTACCTGTGCAAGGGCCGAGAGGACTGTATCGCCTGTTACATGACCCCATGTATCGTTGAACTTCTTGAAATGGTCGACGTCGAGCATCAGGACTCCCGAGTGCGCCTTCCGCCGCTCGGCAAGGCCGAGGGCTTCATCCATACGCCTGATGAAATAGTCATGGGTATAGAGACCTGTTTTCGGGTCAGTAATCGAGCTTTCGTAGTGAAGCCCGTTCTGCATGCTTACCGACAAAAAGCGGATCATCCGGTCCACGTATTTTTGCTCAAGTTCGGAATAGGCGGTTCCGATGATTTTTTTGCCTAAAACCACAATGCCGTAAAGGCCGCCTATACCGAACATCGGGAAAATCATTTCAGGCTCAAGGACGCGGAAATCGGCGCTGAAAACGTCCTCCCCCAGTTCGTCAGCGAGCTCGGCGAAAGTGGCGGTCATTGGGTTTTTGCTGAACCGTTCACGGAGGAGTTCATAGTAAAACGAGGGAATGGTCTCATCGCTGTCCTTCAAATTCCGGTAGCAGAATTGCCTGAGTTTTCTTCCCCGGGGAGGGTGAACCATAAAGGCCAAAAACTGCGGAATAAAATGATCCAGCAGCTTTGTGATGACGAAATCAAGCATCGAGTTGACATCGGTAAACGCGACAAGCATTGCGGCGTCGGTGATAATCTTGTCCAGTTCCCTGTTTTCCTTCCGGAGATCCGCCAAGGCGTCGAGCGCTCCGGATTTCTCAAGTTTGTTGAACTGGGCTAGTACATCCATTGGTCCTGACATTCTTCAATTGTAAGGTATTTATCCGGAACTGTCAGTAATTATCTATCTTTATAGCGGCTGCAATGGCGCTTGTCCAGCAAAACCACAGGCTGTACCCCCCGCAGGGCCGGCTCATGGCAACCATGTCGCCGGTTACGAAAAGACCGGGCGCCTTTTTCGCTTCCATGGTCGTAAAGTCAATTTCAGAAATTTCGCAGCCTCCCGTCCAGCTCATCGCCTCATGCCTTGAGGTCGGGATTACCGGCGTCAATTTGAGCCCTTTAACCAGGGCTGCGGCTTTCTGCATCGCCCCTTTCGGGACAACGGCGGTAAGTGACTTTGGGTCAATGTCGGCCATTTCGAGGAGGGTTGACGAGAGAACCCGGGGAAAAAAGGATGAGAGGAGCTGCACCGAGAGTTTTCCCTGATGTTCCAACGCAACTTTATGCATGGAAGCGAGCAGTTCCTCCCTGTTGAGCGCGGGCAGCAGATCGATGACCAGAACGGGTTTTTCCGGCGCGCATTCGTGCACGGAAGCGCAGATATCGAGTATGACCGGACCGCTCAGGTTCCGGTGGGTAAAGAGCAGCTGGTCCGTACCGCTCGCGGCAAGGGTTGCCCCGGTGAGGCCCGATACGAGGTTTATACGTGCGGGAATAACCGTTCCGCTTGAGGCGGTAAAGGGATAGTCTTTCACCTGGACCGGGCCCATGGCCGGCTGTCCCTGATGCACGGCGATACCCATGCCGGAAAGAAAGCCGTTTCCGCAGTCGCTGCCGCCGACGGCGGGATAGGAAAAACCTCCGGCTGCGATGATAACGAAGGGGGCGGTCACTACGGTATTTTCTCCCCCTTTCGCGTCAGAAAAATGAACCATGTACCCGCCTTCCTGATTTTTGGTAACCGAAGTGACTGCACTACTATACCGGAAAGCAGCACCTTCTTTTTCCGAGCGGGAACAGAGTTCATCCGCAAAGGCGCGCGCATCAAGACGGGCGGGGTAAAGCCGGCCTTCTTCTTCCCGGAGTTCGATGCCGAGACCATGGAAGGAACCAGCGATAATATCGGTTGAAGAAATGAGTGCTTCGACTAAAGACGGAGGATAGGCGTAAAAGAGGTTTTTCAGGGCACGGACGCTTTCCTGTCTGATATGACCGTTTTTCGGATGCGGCGAAAAGCGCGCATACTTCTGATATAGAGCTTCGCTTTCCCGCTCGACCGGCCCGAGATTGCAGTTTCCGCCTCCGCAGAGAGCCAATTTTTTGCCCGACCGCGCATTTTTTTCAATTACGAGGACTTTTTTTCCTGTCTGTGAAAGAAGGAGGGCTGCAAGCAGGCCGGAAGAACCGGCGCCGATTATAATTACATCATACATAAAAAGAATTTTACAATGTATAGCGGTTTTCATCTATACTATAGATATGAAAAGAAGTGTGGAAACAACTGGTCTTTGCGCCGGTTTTTTACTGCCTCACCCACCCGTACTTATACCTGTTGTGGGGCAGGGACGGGAAGCGGAAGCTTCCGCGACGATCAATGCGTGCAGAGAAGCTGCGGCACTCATTGCCCGCATCAAGCCTGAAACCCTTGTTATTCTTTCTCCTCATGCCCCCTTGTTCCGCGATTATGTGTATGTCTACAACGGCAGCTTCCTTTCGGGAAACTTCGCCAATTTCGGGGCAAGTTTCCCGGTAATGAGATTCGAGCAGGATACTGAATTTCGCACTCTCCTGGTCAACAATCTGAATAAGGACGGAATACAGGCAGGATCCCTCGAAAAAGAGACTTTCGGCATTCCCGATACGGGGAAAGAGCTGGATCACGGGGTGCTTGTGCCGCTTCATTTTATCAATGAAGCCTATTCCTCATTCAAGATCGTTGCCCTCGCCTCGGCATCCTATTCCGTGAAAGACCAATACCGCATCGGCGTTCATATCCGCAAAGCTGCCGATGCCGCAGGAAGGCGGGTGTGCATTATCGCA
The DNA here is from genome assembly GCA_043775705.1 of Spirochaetales bacterium. Taxonomy (GTDB): domain Bacteria; phylum Spirochaetota; class Spirochaetia; order Treponematales; family Treponemataceae; genus Teretinema. The sequence goes on from JAYVSC010000066.1 coordinate 20,146, forward strand.
AGCGGGGATATGTCCCACAAAGTGAACCGTGAGAGCCCCTACGGCGCGGTCCGGGAAGGCGCACTTTTTGACAAGGCTCTTACTGACGCCCTGCGGAATTCGGACACCGCTTCGCTTTTGACCATCGATCCCGTCCTTCGCGAGAAGGGCGCCGAGTGCGGGTACGGGTCGATAGTTATCCTCTGCGGGGCTTTCGACCAGGTCCCTCTCAAGACCGAGCTTATCGGGTACGAAGCGCCGTTCGGGATCGGCTATTGCGTCGCGTCCTTTATCCCGGAAGGGGAGGTTTGATGAATACAGAAAAGAGCGACCTTCGGGTGCGCATTGCACGGCTGACGATTGAGCGCTTTATACTCAAGACTGAGGTCATTGGCGTCGGCGATATTGAATCCCTGTGTACTGATGATCTCGATAAAGCCCATCTCGGCAAGCTAATGGAAGAGAGCGCGGGCGTTTTCGTTTCATTGAAAAAAAAGGGCGATTTACGGGGATGCATCGGGACCATCGCGCCGACTACCGGGAACATTACCGAGGAAATAATCCGCAACGCCCTTTGCGCCTCGACGGAAGATCCCCGATTTGATCCGGTGACGGCTGAGGAAATCCCCCTTCTCGAGATAAGCGTGGACGTTCTTGGAAAAGCCGTCGTGGTGGAATCGAGCGAGGAACTCGATCCCTCCGTCTGGGGCGTAATCGTCAGTTATAAGGGGAGGCGCGGTCTTCTGCTTCCCGACCTTGAGGGTGTTGATACAGTTGAAGCCCAATTGGCGATAGCCTGCCGCAAGGCGGGAATTGATCCCTCCTCTCCCTACGGCATAGAAAAATTCACGGTGACGAGATATCGGTAAATATGCTGCACGAAGCGGTCTATTATATCCCCTTAGGCACTTCTTCCGCCCCTTCATCAGTGCAGTGTCTGCTCTGTCCCCATAAGTGTGTAATCGCCGACGGAGGGGCTGGGCGCTGCCGTGTCCGCATCAATTACGGCGGTACTCTGTACGCCGGAACCTACGGCCTTGTGTCCTCCCTCGCGCTTGACCCGATAGAAAAAAAGCCCTTTGCCCATTATTATCCCGGCTCGTTCATTCTTTCCGCCGGAAACTACGGCTGCAATCTTTCATGCCTTTTTTGCCAGAATCACGCAATTTCGCAAACCGGTGGACCTTTTCTTGACGGCTGCTTGTTAGCGGATGAGGGCGGCCGGTTACCCGATGACGGCGTGATTGATGAGGAAGGCAGTGCGGCAAGCGAGCGATTGGTGCAGACCGCGTTGAGGGAAAGAGAAAACGGAAATATAGGTATCGCATTCACCTACAACGAGCCTCTGGTCGGCTACGAGTTTGTGCGCGACACGGTTATGCTTTCGCGGAAGGCGGATTTGAAAAACGTGCTGGTGACAAACGGCTATATCAATAGCGAACCGCTGGAAGCACTCTTGCCCTATATCGACGCGATGAATATTGACCTCAAGGCGTTCACGGAAAACTTTTATCACAAAATTTGCGCCGGACATCTTGAACCGGTGCTCGAGACAATTTCTCGCAGCGCACCGAGATGCCATGTAGAGATCACTACCCTGGTCATCCCCGGCCGCAATTCGTCCCCGAGCGAGATTGATTCCCTTTCCGCCTGGATCGCTTCGATATCGCCCGATATTCCCCTTCACCTGAACCGCCACCATCCCGCCTACAAAATGAAGGAGCCCGCGCCGATCATGAACGGGGAACTTTTCGCGCTCGCCGAAATTGCGCGCACCCATTTACATAATGTGCACTGCGGGAATGTGCAGTAACGGGAAAAAAAACGCATATTACTTGTATGTTTTTTTCAGCATACCCATGGCCGTAATGACCGAGGATTGAATCGCTCCGTAAAGACCCCTTGAA
>JAYVSC010000067.1:0-15555 GCA_043775705.1 Spirochaetales bacterium
GACTGATTGAAAGCGAGGTGTTAACAATGTCCAACGACAATAGGGAGCTGCGTAAGCGGGCCGAGAAGTTGGCCGCTCTGGAAGAGAGCTCTGCGCCAGGCGAAAAACAAAAAACCATCCACGAAATGCGGGTTCATCAAATTGAACTGGAAATGCAGAATGAGGAATTGCGACGGACGCAGGAAGAACTGCTTGCCACCAAGGCGAAATATTATGATTTGTATGACCTGGCGCCTATCGGGTACATTACGCTGAGCGATAAGATTCTGATTCTTGAAGCGAATCTTGCCTCGTCGCTTCTGTTGGGCGTGGAACGGGCCAATCTGGCAGGGCAGCTTTTTTCGCGTTTTATCGATCATCAGGACCAGGACCTTTTTTACTTGAATTTCAAGAGTCTTTTAGAATCCGGCACGCAGGTTGATTTCGAGCTGCGTCTGGTACACAAGGCAGGAACGGTAACCTGGATCCGCATCGTAATCGAGGTCAACCGGATCAAGGGATCCCCCCTTGAGTGCCGTGCCATTCTGACGGAAATCGCCAAGCGCAAGGAAGCAGAGAACAAAATAAACGCCCTTCTCGCCGAAAAGCAGCTCATACTCCAGGAAGTGCATCACCGCATAAAAAATAACCTGAATACAATTTACAGCCTTCTGATTCTTCAGGCCGGCAAATTCAACGACCTTAAGGCAGTAGCGGCTCTTGAGGACGCGGGGAACCGCGTCCAGTGCATGCTGCTTTTGTATAACAAGCTTTACCAATCCGCCGGCTTTTCCGAGCTCTCCATCGCGAAATACCTTCCTTCTCTTGCGGACGAAATCGTCTCGAACTTTCCGAATTGCGAGTCCGTACGCGTCGATAAAAAGGTTGAGGATTTCATCCTTGACGCAAAAACCCTGCAGGTGATAGGGATTATCGTCAATGAGCTTTTTACCAATATCATGAAGTATGCTTTTTCCGGCAGGGGTGACGGGTTAATTACCTTATCGGCCTCGAAGAGAGAACGCACTGTCTCGGTTGTAATTGCCGACAACGGTAATGGTATGCCCGAGTCGGTCAATTTTGACAACTCCACCGGTTTCGGCCTTGTGCTCGTCGGGTCCCTTACGAGGCAGCTGAACGGCAGGATACGGATTGTCCGTAATAAGGGTACTGCCATTATCCTGGAATTCGAGAGGTAAAATATGGAGAGGCAAAGCGGATTTCTGTTATTGGTGGAGGACGAAACGATTATCGCCCTGGCCTCGAAACGGAGCCTTGAAAAATACGGTTATACCGTGCTCACGGCGGACTCAGGCGAGACGGCCCTCGCGCTCTTTGCCCAAAGCGAAGCGATTGATCTTGTTCTCATGGACATCGATTTGGGCGAAGGCATCGACGGGGCGGAAACCGCAAGTCTGATGCTGAAGTCCAGAATGGTTCCCATTGTCTTTTTGTCGAGCCACAGCGAGAGTTCTTTTGTCGACAGGACACGGCAGATAACCTCGTATGGGTATGTCGTGAAAAACTCGGGAATTACCGTTCTTGACATGTCGATAAAAACGGCCTTGAAGCTTTTTGAGGGCAATGCCGCCTTGGCGAAAGAAAAAGCGCAATTGGATACGGCCAAGGAATCCCTGTTCGAAGCCGCGTGGAAGTTCCACGCGCTCTTCGAGAAAGGCCCTCTCGGGGTTGCCTACCATAAAATGATATATGACGAAAACGGGAAGGCGGTTGATTATCGGTTTATCGATGCAAATGAACAATATAGAGAATTGACCGGAGTTGATCCGCGCGGGAAAACGGTACTCGAAGCTTTTCCCGGAATCGAGAAAGATACCTTCGACTGGATAGGAACCTTCGATACAGTTGTCCATACGGGAGAGCCTGTCCGTTTTGAGCAGTATCTTGAGAACAACAGGCGCTGGTATGATTGCGCCGCCTACCGGTACAATGACGGCTGTTTTGTCGTGGCTTTTCTGGAAATCACCAAGCGAAAAGAAGCGGAGACCGCCTGGAAACAAAGCGAGCTGAAATACCGCTCCCTGATTGAATTTTCTTCCGATGTCGTTTTTTGCGTGGATAAAAGCGGCTCTTATCAGTTTGTGAACCAGGTGTTTGCCTCAACTTTCGGAAAAACCCCTGATTATTTTATCGGAAAAACGTATTGGGACATTTACCCGAAGGAACACGCCGACCATCGGCAGGCAACATCGAAAAAAGTATTCGAAACCGGGGAAACCCAGACGACGGAGGTAATCGTTCCCCTTCCGGATAAAAATCTCTATTTTCTTGCGAAGGCAAATCCCGTCAAGGACGATAAAGGATGCGTGGTGCTGTGTCTCGTGCATGCGACCGATATAACGGAACGCAAGATTGCCGAAGAAAAGATACAGACACTTCTTGAGGAAAAAGAAATGATACTGAAGGAAGTGCATCACCGCATAAAGAACAACATGAATACCCTGAGCAGCCTGCTCATCCTTCAGGCGGGATTTATGAAAGATGACGGCGCGGTTAAGGCTCTTGAGGACGCGGAAAGCCGTGTCCAGAGCATGATGGTATTGTATGACAGACTGTATCAGTCCGCCGATTTTTCCGAAATATCGCTCGCGGAATACCTGCCCCCCCTCATTGTTCAAATTATGTCCAATTTTCCCGAGAGCATGAAGGTTCGCATCGAGATGGATATCGGGGAATTCACGCTTCCCGTCAAGCAGGTTCAGCCGCTGGGAATAATCGTGAACGAATTGCTGACAAACGTAATGAAGTATGCCTTTTCCGGAAATGAAGGCGGGGTGATAAAAGTGAGCGCTTCGCTGCTCGGAAAACGCGTGCATATTACAATTGAGGATAACGGGAAGGGAATGCCCGAGTCGGTCAGCTTTCATGATTCGGCGAGCTTCGGCCTTCAGCTCGTGAACGGACTGATCAAGCAGCTGCGGGGAACGATACGGATTGAACGTATTGCGGGAACCCGAATCCATCTGGAGTTTGACCATGAGCACAACTGAGGCCGGACGGCCCCCGGAAGGGGACATATTCCGGAACCTGCTTTGGGATATGCAGATAGGCGTTCTTCTGCAGGGACCCGATTCGGAAATACTTCTCAGCAACCCGAAAGCCCTTGAACTGCTGGGCGTCAGCGAAGATCAGCTCCTGGGTAAAACTTCGTTTGATCCGGACTGGAACGTCATTCACGAAGACGGCTCTCCCTTTCCGGGATCCGAGCATCCCGTGCCGGCGGCGATAGCGTCCCGTAAAAGCGTCCTGAACGCGGTCATGGGCGTTTTTCGTCCTGCACTCAAAGACCGGATATGGCTCTCGGTGGACGCGGTGCCGGAATTAATGGCGGATGGAACGGTCCGAACCGTGGTGTGCACCTTTATCGACATAACGCAGCGTAAAAAAGCCGAGGATGAAGTGCACTGGAACGCATTGCGCCTGAAGCGCCTGGTTGACGTGCTTCAGCATCCTTCCGAAACGATACAGGAATTCCTCGATTATTCCCTCGAGCAGGCAATACAAATGACCGGGAGCAAGATAGGCTATATCTACCATTATCAGGAAGACGAGAAAAAATTCATTCTGAATACGTGGTCAAAAAATGTTATGGGGGACTGCCGCGTAATTAATCCCCAGACCGAGTATGACCTTGACAAAACAGGCATTTGGGGCGAGGCGGTGAGGCAAAGACGCGCCGTTATCATCAATGACTTTTCTGTCTCCAATCCCCTGAAAAAGGGACTGCCCGAAGGCCACGTTCCACTTAAAAAATTCATGACCCTTCCGGTATTCAGGAAAGAAGAAATCGTCGGTGTGGTCGGTCTCGCGAACAAGGAAAGAAGCTATGGCGAGATGGATATCCTTCAAGTCTCCCTTCTGATGGACGTTGTCTGGAAAGTTACCGAGCGGAAAGCGGCCGAGGAAAAGGTAAAGGCCCTTCTCGCGGAAAAGGAACTGGTGCTCAGGGAGGTTCATCACCGAATCAAGAACAATATGAGCACGATTTACGGTCTGCTGTCACTGCAGGCGGCAACGATGAAGGATCAGGCGGCGGTTACCGCCCTTGAGGACGCGGGACGTCGCGTGCAGAGCATGATGGTCTTGTACAATAAATTATACCAGTCTTCCGACGTGACGACTTTGTCCGTGATTGAGTATCTTCCGGAACTGGTAGATGATATCGTGGGAAATTTCCCGAACAGCGGCTCGGTCAAAGTTGAAAAAAAGATAGAGGATTTTACTTTGAAGGCAGCGCGGCTCCAGTCTATCGGAATTATTGTCAATGAGCTTTTGACGAATATCATGAAATATGCGTTTATCGGGCGAAGCGGGGGCACGATTGTCGTCGCGGCGTCTCTTGAGGAGAACCGCGCATATTTCGCGATTGAGGACGACGGGAATGGAATACCCGAGAAAATAGACTTTGAAAACTCCACTGGCTTTGGACTGGTTCTGGTCCAAGCGCTGACCAAACAGCTGGAAGGCACGATACGCATCGAGCGAGGCACGGGAACGAAAATTATACTGGAGTTTACCAAATGAAGAAGGGCCCGATCCGTTTGTTGTGTATCATCAGTTTTCTCTCCCTGTTGGTTTTTGCCCGGGCTGCAGAAACCCGAACGGTTAAGGTCGGCGCGTTTGACGACTATCCCTTGATCTTTATGGACAGCGACAAGACCGCGAAAGGCCTGTATGTTGACCTGCTTTCAGAAATAGGCAAAAAGGAAAATATAGAATTTCAATACGTGTTCGGCACCTGGCAGGACGGACTGGACAGGATAAAATCCGGCGAGGTAAATCTGCTTACCGACGTCGCCTGGACGGAAGAGCGCTCGGCGTACATGGATTACGGAAAGAACTCCCTGCTGACTTTTTGGGGTGAGCTCTATACTCTTGAGTCGTCGGATATCAAGGGCATCCTCGACATTACCGGTAAAAAAATAGGCGCCTTGAAAGGCGATATATTCAACAAAAACTTTCAGGATCTTTTGGTAAAATTTTCGGTCACTTGCCGGATGGTAGAGTTTGACAGCTATGAGGATGTATTCAGGGCAATAGGAGAGAAAAAAATCGACGCCGGGGTTGCCGCCGGTTCCTTCAAGCGGAATGAGCAGAAAAAATACGGAGTCAAGTCAACCGGGTTTGTGTTCAGCCCCCTGGATGTTTTTTTTACCGCGCCCAAGGGGACTGAAACCGAACTGTTGTTTCTTCTGGATACTTACCTCATTTTGTGGAAGCATCAGGATAATTCCGCCTTCGACCAGGCAAGACAGAAATGGCTGTATAATTCGGGCTCTGCCTCGGTCGGAATTCCGCCCTGGCTGAAAAACACCCTTCTCGCCGCGGCTGTCCTGATCGCTCTTGCGTTTATTTTCATCGTGCTTCTTAACCTGCAGGTCAGGATGATGACGCGAAAAATCCGGCAGAGGGAAAAAGCGCAGAGAGAAAGCGAAAAAATTTTGAAAGAAATTGTCGATACGATTCCTCTCGCAATACATCTGACAAAGGGTCTTGCGCAGGTATCCGAATACATTAATCCGACGATGGAAAAGCTGTTCGGCTATTCAATAGAGGATATTCCGAACGTCGCCCAATGGTGGCCTTTGGCCTACCCCGACGCAGCCTACCGAGACCAAATTGCGCAGGAATGGACAGCGCGTGTCCGCCGTGCCATTGAAACTCAGTCGCCGATAGAGCCGATGGAAACGATCGTAACGTGCAAAGACGGCATGAAAAAAAACATTTCCTGGGGTTATGTAACCATGGGGGAGAAAAACTATTCGTTCGGTCTTGATCTGACCGAGCGAAAGGCGGCCGAGGATAAAATCAGGACCCTGCTTGCGGAAAAGGAACTGACTCTGCAGGAAGTGCATCACCGCATCAAAAATAATATGACAACGATAAAGGGTCTTCTGTCCCTTCAAATATCCGGCGAGGAAAACGCATCGGTTCTTTCTTCCCTCGAGGCCGCGGAAAGACGCGTGCAAAGCCTGATCGTGCTCTACGACCGGCTGTACTGTACGGACAATTACCGAGAGCTGTCGCTGAAGGACTACCTGCAGCCCCTTGCCGAGGAAGTCGTGCACAGTTTTTCTTCAAGCACAAAGGTAAAAATAGTGACCGAGATAGATGACTGCGTCATGAATGCACAGCAACTCACCCCGATTGGAATAATCGTGAACGAGCTGCTTGGCAATATCATGAAATATTCCTTTGGGGACAGCGAGAACGCAATCATACATGTTTCCGCTTTCGCCAAGAACAGCGGGGTCAGAATTGAAGTATCCTTGAATTGTATTTCTTTTCCCGAAAACAGCATTGTCGGGAAAAATGCAGACTTTGGAATGCAGCTGGTCGGGAAGCTTTTGGAACAGCTTCGCGGAACGATGCGCATCGAGCGCGGGAACGGAACGTCTTTTATCCTGGAAATAGAGGGGTCTTGAATGAGCGCCGAGGGAAATAAAAAAATACTGCTTGTGGAAGACGAAATACTGATCGCACTCTCGCAGAAAAGCATTCTGTCGAAATACGGGTACGACGTAGTCATCGCTGACTCGGGCGAAAAAGCCATTTCGATGTGCTCGGCTGACACATCGATCGACCTGATTTTAATGGATATCGATTTGGGCGAAGGACTCGATGGTTCAGAGACCGCAGGGCGTATATTGCAGCGGCGAAATATCCCCGTGGTGTTTTTATCGAGCCACACCGAACCGGACATAGTCGAAAAAACGGAGAAAATCACCTCCTACGGATATGTGGTAAAGAACACAACCCCCACTGTCCTTGACGCTTCGATAAAGATGGCTTTCAAGCTGTTCAAAACAGAGGAGTCCATGCGGAAGGCAAATATCCTGCTTGAGCAGACTATCGAGCAGTCCCCCGTTCCCATAGTCCTCGTAAGCATGCCGGATGCCGTTATCCGCTACACGAATTCCGCTTGCATGGAATTTCTCGGCATATCGGATGAGCCTTCTCCGGTCAATACCTCCCTGTTGGACCTAAAACCGTCCTGGAAGGATTTTGATATGCAGGACAGACAGGCTGGCCTCGGGGAACTGCCCCTGGCAAGAAGCCTGAAAGGGCTTAAAACGGAGAACGAGGAGCGGTGCGTAATCCGCAAGGACGGATCAGTACGGTACGAGCTTGTGAGCGCCGCTCCTATCAGGGACGATAAGGGCGAGGTTATTGCGGGTTTTCTTACCATGATGGATATCACGAAAGGTAAAAAAATAGAAATGGAAAGTGTCGCGCTTAACGAGGAGTACCGGTGTTCCATCGAAGAACTCCAGGCGTCAAACGAGGAATTCGTCACCATCAGTGAAACGCTTCAGGGACGGGAAAAAGCGCTGCAGGAAAGCGAGCAAAAATACCGGCTTCTGTACACATCGATGGATCAGGGTCTCGCCCTTCACGAGATAATCACCGATGCGGACGGAAAACCCGTCGACTATGTATTTCTCGATATAAACCAAAGCTATACGAAACTCTTCGGGGTTACGCGCGAGGCTTCCATCGGCAGAAGCATACGCGAGGTTATGCCTTCGGTAGAGCAGTACTGGATCGATATATTCGGCAAGGTGGCGCTGACCGGCGAGTCCAATTACTACGAGAATTATCTGGAGACGACGGGAAGGTATTACGCGACCTATACCTACTGTCCCAAGAAAAGGCAGTTCGCGGTATTGGTCACCGATATCACCGAGCAGCGTAAATTACTTGAAGCCTTGCACTCATCGGAGCGGAAACTGGACACGATGCTTCAGTCAATGTCGGAGGGACTGGTGTCCGTAGACCTTACCGGGAAAATTACCTACTCTAATCCCGCGGCAGAACAAATTCTTGACATCCGCAAGGATATATTGGGTGAATATTATCACAGTACGCAGTGGAATCAGATCGACGAAAACGGCAACGCCTACAGGGCCGAGGATCTGCCCCTGAGCGTGGTATTGAGGGATAAGAAAAAGGTAGCGAATTTCGAGCATGGCCTCCTGTCGTCCGACGGGAAAACAAAATGGATATCGGTGAACGCAGCGCCTCTCTTTGACGACTCAGGGAGCATCTCGGGCGCCGTCGCCAGCTTTCGGGACATAACCATCCGGAAAAACGCGGAAGGGGAGTTGAAAAGTCTACTTGCGGAAAAAGAGCTGATTCTGAAAGAAGTGCATCACCGGATCAAGAACAACATGATGACTATCCAGAGCCTGCTTGCCCTTCAGGCGGGATCCCTCAAAGACCCCGTCGCCGTCGACACACTGGAAGACGCAGGGCGCAGAGTCAGGACCATGACGCTGCTCTATGACAAATTATACAAACTTTCCGACTTCAAGGAAATGTCGGTCCGGAATTACCTGCCTGCGCTGATCGACGAAATCGTGAACAATTTCCCGAACAGGGCTCAGGTAAGGGTCGAAAAAAAGATTGAGGAATTCATTCTGGATATCAAAAAACTGCAGACCATCGGAATATTGATAAACGAGCTGCTGACAAACTGCATGAAGTATGCCTTTGAGGGTAGAAAAGAAGGCATCATTTCAGTGGAATTAAGCCTTACCGGCAAAGAGGTTTGCTTGACCGTTTCCGATGACGGCATCGGAATTCCGGAGTCAGTCGATTTTACCAATTCGCCGGGCTTCGGTCTTGTGCTGGTCGGCGCGCTCAATATTCAGCTGGACGGCAAGTTGAGGATAGAACGCGGAGAAGGAACTACATTCATTTTGGAGTTTGCCCAATGAGCAAAAAACTTATTCTGCTTGTGGAAGACGAATTGATTCTTGGCATGACGGGAAAAATGACATTGGAAAAATACGGCTATGAGGTGCTGATTGCGATCAACGGCGAAAAGGCAGTTGCCGCATTTTCGGAAAGGACGGCCATTGACCTTGTGCTGATGGACATCGACCTCGGCAAGGGCATCGACGGAACCGAGACCGCCCGGCTTATCCTGCAGCTGCGGGATATTCCTGTCGTTTTTCTTTCAAGCCATACCGAGCCCGAAGTAGTCGAGAAAACCGAGAAAATCACCTCGTACGGGTATGTGGTAAAAAACTCGGGCATCACCGTATTGGACGCGTCTATAAAAATGGCCTTCAAGCTTTTTGAGGCGAACAGGCTCATTGCCGAAAGCGAGGGAAAACAGCGCGCCATGCTGGCTAATATCTCCGACGTAATCGCCATAATCGGGGAACACGGCATTATCAAATACTCGAGTCCGAATCTGCAAAAATGGTTCGGCTGGGAACAGGACGAACTTATGGGCACCTACAGCTGGCTGACCGTCCATCCGGACGACTACGATCGCCTGCGGAAAGCGATCTTAGGCATTCTCGAGAGCGACAGGGCCTCGATCACGACCGAGTTTTCTTTTAAATGCAAGGACGGAAGCTATACGCCCGTGGAACTGACTGCGATCAACCTGTGGAGCGACCCGTCCATTGAAGGCATACTGCTCAATTACCACGATATAAGCGAGCGCAAGCGGGCAGAAGAGGCGCTGCAGAAAAAAATGGAAGAGCTGCAGAAATTCCAGAAGTTTACCGTCGGCCGCGAATTGATGATGGTCGAGCTTAAGAAGGAGACGAATGCGCTCCTTGTGAAATGCGGGCAAAGCGAAAAGTACAGGATCGTGAAATGAACGGTATGGGAGGGGAGGAAAACCGTTTTTCAAGATACAACATGGCTTTTTATAATCGGGCAATCCTGAAAAGGATCGACGAACTGAAATTTGAATCGATTGAGGGCTATATGGAATTTTTCAGGAAGGATGACGGCGAGAAAGATATTCTGAACGATTCGCTCCGGATAAGCTACAGCGAGTTTTTCCGCAATCCGCTTACCTGTGCGGTTCTTGAGCGCCTGCTGCTGCCCCTTGTCATAACAAAAAAAACCAATGCCCGCCGCAATGAAATGCGAATTTGGTCCGCATCATGCGCGGGAGGCCAGGAGCCTTACACGCTTGCGATTTTGCTGGAAGAACAGAGGAAGAAAATCTCTTCCGGCTTGACTTACCGAATTTTTGCGACGGATATCGCCGCAGACGCGCTTGCGGAGGCAAAAAACGGGCTGTATGAATATTCGGACGTTAAAAATGTCAGCCTTACCCGCTTGGACGAATGGTTTGAAAGACGGGCGCTCCAGTATGAGGTTAAACCCGTTCTGAAGGAACGCATAGAATTTTCCGAGTTCGATTTATTCAGCGAAAACGCAAGCTGTCCGCCGGGAAGCATTTTCGGCGACTTTGACTTGGTGGTGTGCGCAAACGTGCTGTTTTACTATACGAAGGAGTATCAGGATAAAATTCTGGAAAAGGCCTCGCTCTGCCTTGCGCCCGACGGTTTTTTGATGACGGGCGAAACGGAGCGGGAAATCGTGATGAACAACGGGTGGGCCGAGGTCTATCCCCAATCGGCAATTTTCAAATTACGCAGCAGAGGGAGAAAAAAAACATGATAAAAAACATGATAAAAAACATGAAATTGAGGGATATGAGAATATCAACCCAGCTTGCCGCAGGTTCCGGCGTCATCCTCGGCTTTGTGCTGCTTATCGGCGCGGTGTCATTTCTGCAGTCTGCCCAGATATTCAACCAGGTGGAAACGATATACAACCATCCTTTTCAGGTGAGCCGCGCGATAAGCGCCTTTACGTCCGACGTGCTCGAAGCTCAGCTCGGAATGCGGGACCTGCTGCTCGCGTCAAGCGAACAGGAGAGGCATGCCGCAGTCGAATTGATGGAAATATCTGTTGCGGATGTGGAGCTGCAATTTGTAATCCTGAGGGAACGGTATCTGGGCCCTGAAAGTGATATTGACGAGGCGCACTCCTCCTTTATCGGATGGAATATCGCGCGGCAGGAAAACGTGAATTTGATCCAGAACGGGGAAATAAAAAAAGCCCAGGAAAGTATTTTTCCGGATGGAAAGCTGGGCACGCACCGGACTGTCATGGCGGAAAAAATCAATACGCTCTCCGACTTCGCGAACGCAAAGGCCGAATCTCTGTATGCAAACGCGGCTTCCCTGCAGCAATCGCTCCGTCTTCAGCTTGCGATACTGGTCGCGGCCATGCTGCTTCTCTCTTACGTCATCACCGCCTCGCTGAAAAGAAACCTGGCCAAGCCGCTTCGCGATATGGGCGAGGCGACGAAGCTCTTTCATCAGGGTGACATGAGCGCCCGCTGCCGGTATTCCCGGGGCAACGAGTTCGGCTCCCTTTCGGATTCCTTTAACGCGCTCGCAGAGGGGATTCAGGAAAACAGGAGCCTTGAGGACAAGTTTGCCGCTCTTGCATCACTGATGCTGAGCAAATACGATAAGAAGGAATTTTTCCATGAAACCCTCAGCGCCCTCGCCGAAAAAACAGGCTCGCAGATGGCGGCCGTGTATCTTTTGGGCGCCGACGGTAAACGGTACGAACATTTCGAATCCGTCGGCATAGGAGCCGGCATCAAGGACTCATTCGACGCTCAAAGTTTCGAGGGCGAATTCGGCGCGGTCCTTGCCTCGGGCAAGGTTCAGCACCTTTCGGACATACCGGAGACTACCAACTTTAAATTCTATGCCGTCGCCGGACACTTTATCCCGCGCGAGATACTTACGCTTCCGATAATCGCCGACGGGCAAGTCGTCGCGGTTGTTTCCCTCGCGAACATCAAGCCCTACAGCAGGGAATCCGTCCGGCTGATCGACAGGATACTGCCGACCCTGAGCGCCCGGGTGGAGGGGATACTTGCCGCCCATAAAATGCAGGAGTTTTCCCGAAAGCTCGAGACCCAGAACAGAGAACTGGACTCCCAGAAATCGGAGCTTGCTTCCCAGTGGGCCGAGATGATGCAGCAGAATACCGAACTGGAGTCGCAGAAAACACAGCTCAACGAGGCAAGCCGGCTCAAGACAAATTTCCTTTCGAACATGAGCCACGAGCTGCGCACCCCGCTCAACTCGGTAATAGCCCTTTCCGGCGTATTGAGCCGGAGGCTTGCGGACAGGATTCCGGCGGAGGAATACAGCTACCTCGAAGTGATTGAAAGAAACGGACGGAATCTGCTCACCCTGATAAACGATATTCTCGATATTTCCCGCATCGAGTCGGGAAAGGAAGAAATCGAGATTTCCAGATTTAATGCCGGTCATCTTGTCGACGAAATCGTCAGCATGATCAATCCGCAGGCTCGGCAGAAGGACATTGTCCTGTTGCATGCAGAGTCTGAGGCAGAGTCCGACGAGAATGTGACGATAGACAGCGATTCCGATAAGTGTCGGCATATTCTGCAGAATCTTATCGGCAACGCGGTGAAATTCACCGAGAAGGGAAAGGTTGAGGTAACCGTGCGGAGCGAGAAAAGCAGAGTGCTGATAACAGTCGCCGACACGGGTATAGGAATCGCGGAGGAGCACCTCGCTCATATTTTCGATGAATTCCGCCAGGCGGACAGCAGTACCTCGAGAAAATTCGGGGGCTCGGGACTTGGTTTGGCCATTGCGCAAAAATACGCGAATCTGCTCGGAGGAACCGTTACCGTAAAAAGCGTTCCCGGCAAGGGGTCGGAATTTACCCTCGATCTTCCGGCTAGTTATAATATTGAGAATGCAATCAGTGAACCGGTAATCAGGATGCATGCGGCGGGGAGCGCTGACTCTTATCCCTGGAAACCGATAGTTGAAATGCCCACTGAAGGGAAAGCCTCAGCCGCCACAATTCTGCTCGTGGAGGACAGCGAACCCGCCATAATCCAGATCCGGGATTTTTTGCAGGAATCCGGCTACCGGATACTGCTTGCGCGCGACGGCGCAGAAGCGCTTGCCGTCATTTCTCACACCATTCCCGACGCGATGATACTGGATCTGATGATGCCCGGCATCGACGGGTTCGAGGTGCTGGAAACGCTCCGGAACGCCGAGCCGACCGCCCTCGTCCCCGTACTTATCCTTACCGCGAAACATATCACAAAAGAAGAGCTCAAATTTCTGAAACGGAACAACGTGCATCAACTGATCCAGAAGGGTGATGTCAACCGCAATGAACTGCAGAGCGCCATCAATGCAATGGTCGCGAAACCGTCCCGGAAAATCGTGAAGAAAACGGAGGGTAAGCCGCTTGTTCTCGTCGTCGAGGATAATCCCGATAATATGCTCACCGTCAAGGCTATCCTTTCCGAATCTTACACGGTGCTGGAGGCAGCCGACGGCGCTTCCGGCATAGCGGCTGCCAAAACGCATTTACCCGACCTTATCCTGATGGATATCGGGCTTCCCGGCATGGATGGAATCGAGACGTTCAACTTGATACGGAATGACGCGCAGCTTCTGCATATTCCCGTTATTGCCCTGACCGCGAGCGCCATGAGCTGCGACCGCGAAACTATTTTGTCCCATGGATTCGACGCGTATGTGGTCAAGCCGATAGACGAGACAGTTTTTTCTACAACGATAAAAGAGATACTATATGGAAACTAGAGAAATGAAAATACTCGCAATCGATGACAATCAGGATAACCTCACAAGCGTCAAAGCTCTGATTCAGGACGTCTTTCCTTCCGCCGTCGTGATAACTGCCCTGGACGGACGCACGGGAATTATGCTCGCTCAAACACGGGACCCTGACGTGATTCTGCTCGATATCATCATGCCGGGCATGGACGGTTTCGAGGTATGCCGATTCCTCAAAGAGGAAAGCGTTACTTCGGATATACCGGTGGTGTTTATCACCGCGATCAAGGGCGACAAGGACAGCCGGATCAGGGCCCTAGAATGTGGGGCTGAGGCCTTTTTGGCCAAGCCGATCGACGAAAGCGAGTTGACCGCGCAAATACGCGCAATGGCAAAAATCAAGACCGCGAACAGGGCAAACCGCGACGAAAAAACCCATCTAGCCCTTTTGGTCAAGGACCAAATCGCCGAACTGAACGAAACCTATACCGCGACACTTAACCTGCTCGACGATCTGAGCCGGGAAAACGAGGCCCGCAAGGACAGCGAAAAAAAGCTGCAGGAAAGCGAGCAGAATTACCGGACTATCGTCGAATCGGGCCAGGCGCTTATCTGGACATCGGGCATTGACGGAAAGTGCAATTATTTCAACCCGATCTGGTGCGAATTTACCGGGCGCACCGCCGAGCAGGAACAAGGAACGGGCTGGACGGAAGGGGTGCATCCGGACGATTTAAAAAGGTGCATCGATACCTATGTTGAAGCTTTTGAGAAAAGGGAAAAATTCAGCATGGAATACCGGCTCAGGCATAGAGACGGCGAATACCGATGGATTCAGGATAACGGCTGCCCCCGCTTCGACAGTGAAGGCGAATTTATCGGCTACATCGGCCACTGCCTCGACATTCACGAGAGGAAGGCGATCGAAAGCTCGCTGCGGTACGAGCAGGCTCTCATGACCGCGCTCATGGATACCATCCCGAGCCCGATTTATTTCAAGGACAGGGACAGCCGGTTTATCAGGATCAACGCGCAGGGAGCGAAGGTGCTCGGTTTTACCCATATCGAGGATGCGCTCGGAAAGACCGACTTTGATGTCTTTACCGGGGAACATGCAAGGCAGGCTTTCAACGACGAGATGGAAATAATCCGGACCGGGCAGACACTCAACAAGGAAGAAAAGGAAACCAGGGCCGGCGCTTCTGACGTATGGGTATTGACCACAAAGATGCCGCTGAAGGACAAGGAAGGAAATATTACGGGCACCTTCGGCGTTTCCATCGATATTACCGAACGGAAAATAAATGAGGAAAAAATCAACACCCTCCTCGCAGAAAAGGAACTCATACTGAAAGAGGTACATCACCGCATCAAGAACAACATGAATTCGATCTATGGACTTTTGGTGCTTCAGGCAGGGACGCTCCAGGACCAGGAGGCGGTAGGTTACCTTGAAGAGGCCGCGAACCGCGTGCGGAGCATGATGATGCTGTACAGCAAGCTGTACCAGAACCTTGATTTTACCGAGATTTCCGTCATGCAGTATCTTCCCTTCCTGATCGACGATATCATGGGAAATTTCGTCGTTACCAAGGGCGTTACGGTCGAGAAACATATCGAGGATTTTATCCTGAACGCAAAAAAACTGCAGCCCGTCGGAATAATCATAAACGAGCTTCTGACCAATATCATGAAGTACGCATTTAGCGGAAGAAAAGAAGGGAAGATCATAATCAATGTTTCCCTCATAAACGAAACTGTTTCAATAAGCATTTCGGATAATGGAAACGGCATGCCCGAATCGGTCAGTTTCGCTCATTCAACCGGCTTCGGCCTGGTGCTGGTAAGCGGACTGACAAACCAGCTGAACGGACATATCAGAATAGAGCGCGAAAACGGCACAAGGATAATTCTGGAGTTTAAAAGATGAACGAAACCAAGAAAAAAACGATTCTCCTCGTGGAAGACGAAGTGCTAATAGCATTAAGCGAAAAGATGTCTTTGGAAAAATACGGGTACGGTGTCATTACCTCCCTGACCGGCGAAAAGGCGGTCGAGATTTTCCAGGCTAACCCCGCGATCGATCTCGTCCTTCTGGATATTGACCTCGGGGACGGTATTGACGGAACGGAAACAGCGACCA
>JAYVSC010000068.1:0-4601 GCA_043775705.1 Spirochaetales bacterium
GGTCGGCTCCGCAGTACAGCGAGCCTTTTTCGGGAAATTGCGACAGGGGCAAGCTTTCCGCGGACATCTGGAAGTCCTCGACCCGGTACATTTTCGCGCCGTCGAGTCCGTTAAGTGCGAGCCTTTTGAGAGGCGGGTTCGGCCTGTTCCTCTCGAGGTAATGGCAGAGCAGCGCTTCGTCCCTGTCATCCGAGACGAAGATCCAGGCAGTCTCGTCCCCGTCGAAGGGAGAGCGAAGCCGGTAGAGGTTTCCCTCCCTGATCAGGTGCTCCCACTTTTTCCATGAGGCGATCCACCCGGTCATCCCCAGCCTTTCGCTTTCGCTCAGCGCGCTCAGGTCCAGTTCGAAGCCGGTCGCGCCGGTCAGGGCCGCGGCGCAGCGGAACGCGAAGGGCGTGGTGCGGCCGCACTGATGGTTGGGGACCGCGGAGACATGGGCGGCCATCGAGGAGAAGGGATACACGAGGGAAGTGCCCCAGTGTATCGCGAGGCGCTCGCGCGCGTCCGTGTCGTCGCTTGTCCATATCTGGCTCATAAAGTGGAGCGTTCCCGGATCGAAACGGGCGCCGCCGCCGGCGCAGCCCTCGAAAAGTATTTTCGGGAAGCGGGACGTGAGTTCCCTCATGACTCGCCAGGAGCCGAGCGTAAAGCGGTGCGAGAATTCCCCCTGCCGGTGAGCGGGGAGGGAAGGGGAACCGAAGTCGGTGAGGACCCGGTTGAAATCCCACTTGACGTAGGAAATATCCGCGGAGGAAAGAACGGCGGAAATTACGTCCACAATGTGGGCGCATACCTCTGCGCGGGAGAGGTCGAGAACGAGCTGGAAGCGGCTTTCCTGGGGCTGGAGGCCCGTGATGTGCACGCACCAGGACGGATGCGCCCTGAAGAGGCCGCTGTCGGGCGAGACCATCTCGGGCTCTATCCACAGTCCGAATTTCATGCCGGATGCGGACACACTTGAGCTGAGGCCCGCAAGCCCCGCGGGAAGTTTGGCCTCGTGGGGCACCCAGTCACCGAGGGACGAGCGGTCGCTGTCCCGTTTTCCGAACCAGCCGTCGTCCAGCACGAAAAGCTCGATGCCAGTTCCTTCGGCCGCGCGTATCAGGGACGCAAGTTTTTCGCCCGTAAAGGAAAAATAGGTCGCCTCCCAGTTGTTCATCAATACCGGGCGCCTTTTTCCCTTCCATGCGCTGACGCAGAGGTTGTCCCGGTAGAGCCGGTGGTAGGTGCGGGACATTTCGCCGATTCCCCTGCCGGAATACACAAGCACTGCCTGGGGCGTTTCGAAGGAAGCGCCGCTTTCAAGGTTCCAGGCGAAGTCGCGGCTGCCGCAGGAAGCCGATACGCGGAGCGCATCATACTGGTCCCTCTCGGCGGTCAGGGTAAAGTCGCCGCTGTACACGAGGGAAAAACCGTACACCGCGCCGGTTCTCTCGTCCGCGCCTTTTTCGAGAATGGCGGTGAAGGGATTGAACACATGACCCGAAATTCCCCGGCTGCTGCCTACGGTGCGCGTTCCCCGCATGACGGGAACGCGGTCTACCTGTCTTTCCCGGGCCCAGGCGCCGGAAAGGGTGATCTGGTCCCACGCGGAGGCGGGAAAATGCATGCAGGCCGATGCGGCGGTTTCTATCGCGCAGGGCGCGCTGCCCTGATTGGTGATTTTGACGGAGGTGAACAGGGCATCGTGGTTTTCAAGGATCGAGTAGCTTATATCCGCCGAAATTTCGCGGAAAGTATCCGCCAGATGCAGGATCAGCGTGCATGCCTTTTCTCCGCTGAGGGCCGAGATATGGGGTAAATCGACAAGATTCTCATCCCGGGGACAATGCAGGGTCTCCGTTATCTCTGCCCCTATAAACCGGAGTCGGGATGAGGTAGTTCCGTCGGCATAGCGTATGTGCAGCGCGCTGTGCCTCGAGTCGCCGGATCCCGCAACGGGAAGGGCCAGAGGCGCGGCATCGGGACTCCATTCACAACCGGGAACGGGCGGGGAAAATGAGGCGCGGGGTATCAGATCAAGCACTCGGGCATAGCTCGCCGGCGGAAGGTTTCCGCATTTTGGGCCCCAGTAGGGCTGAAACAGATACAGGTCGCGCACGACGAATATCAGGCTGGAAGAAGGGGTGTCTATACGGTAGACCCCCGCATTTTTGTCGCAGGTGATTGGCATATATATCCTTTATATCATGGAGCGGCGAAAAAGTAATACCGTTTTGCGAAAAATATGCATGAAGGGGGGTGTAAAAGGCCCTTATATGCGGGGAATCGACAGCCGGGATTTTGGAGTGTTTTTAGAGTGTTTTTTTTATCGGAAAACGCTATACTTGATCTAATGTGTTGGAGCTGCATAAAGAAAGCAGCCGACGGGCCAAGGAGCGAAGAAATGAGTTTTTTCACCACGATCTTGACGGTACGCCGTCCCCCGCTGTCAGCTGCATTTTGTCTCCTTTTATTGTGCTCAGCCGTTTTGATTACCGCGCAGGAAAAAACGGGGGGCGTCCTGACCACAAAGATTTACCAAATTGGCGAGAAAGGCCCGTCCGAAGGCATCGTTTTTTACGACAAAGGCAGTTTTTCGGACGGCTGGCGATATATGGAAATCGCTTCCAAGGATGTAAGCTACAATGCGGGTTGGTTTAACGCCCGATCCGTCGCGGCGGTGACTTCTCCGTCCATCGGAAGCGGCAAGGCCAACACCCGGGCGATCGTAAAGATACTCGGCCCCGGTCAGTATGCCGCCGCCCTGTGCGACGATCTGGTGCTCGGCGGCTATGACGACTGGTTTCTGCCCTCCAAGGATGAACTGAACCTGGTGTTCATGAATCTGGCAAGAACCGGCCAGTATATATTCAAGGGCTCCCGGTACTGGTCGTCATCCCAGCTTGAAAGCAACAGCGACCGCACTTGGATTCAGTATTTCGACAGCGACGGCATGTTTTTTTACGGGGACAAAAAAGTCACCTGCTTCGTCCGTCCGGTACGGAGCTTCTAGCCTTATCCCTTGACGGCGCCGACTGTCAGCCCCGAGATGAAAAAACGCTGGAACAACAGAAATACCGCCAACGGCGCAATAGCCGCGATGATCGAGCCCGAGGCAACCATGTTGTAGTTCGTGACGAACTCGCCCTGCATGTTCGCGAGTCCCAGCGTTACGGGCTTCAATCTGTCTGACTGCAGAAGAATAAGAGACCACAAAAGGTCATTCCATATCCAGGTGAACTCGAGTACGCTCAATGCCGCAAGGGATGAGATCGACAGGGGCAGCACCACAATCCTGTAAATCATGAAGTCATTCGCCCCGTCGATACGGGGTGCCTCGATCAGACTCATCGGTATCTGCTTCATGAAGTTTCGCAGAAAAAAAGTGCAGAAGCCGAGCTGGAACGCCATGTGAAACAGGATGACTCCCGGAAAAGTATTGATGAGTCCCATTGTGTCCGAAAAGCGGTAGACCGGAATCAGCAGCATCTGAAAGGGAATGAGCATACCGGAAATAAAGAGGATGAGGACCGCGCGGTTCGATTTGAAAGAGTAAAAGGCAAGGGCAAAGGCTCCGAGGCTCGAGATTATGAGGGTTCCCGCGACTGACGGTATCGTGATTATAAAGGTATTGCGCACATATCGGGCCATGCCGATTTTCTGCCACACCTCGATAAAATTCGACCATACCCATTTTCGCGGCAGTTCCCACATCTTGGGGTTGCTCATGATCTCGTCCATTGACTTTACCGCGGTAAAGAAGGCGATGACGATCGGGAGCAGCCAGAAACAGATGAGCGCACTTCCGAACGTATAGAAAAAAGCCTTGCGGATTACCGATGTTGATTTTATTGTCATGGCGTTTCCTCCTCAGTTCTGGATTTCGTTTTTAAGGCTGTTGTTGACGTATACGATGATGAACAGGAAGGTTATCGCGAACTGAATGACCGCGATGGCCGATCCGTATCCGTAGTCCTGATACTGGAAGGACGAGGTATACATGTAGCTCGCGAGCACTTCGGCGGCCCTCGCTTTAGTGTTCGTCATCACGTAGACGACGTCGAAGGCGCGGAGGGAATCGATGATGGAGATGGTCACCGCCATCACCGTCGCGGGGGCGAGCATGGGGAGGACGACGTTGCGGAAGCGCTGTCCCCAGTTTGCGCCGTCGATCATCGAGGCCTCGACCAGTTCTTCCGGGACGTTTTTCAGCCCGGCCAGATACAGGATCATGACATAGGGAACCTGTCTCCATACCCCGACGGCCACGAGGGCGCCGGTCATGAATCTTTTGTCGCCGAGCCACTGCTTCGCGAGATCGGGAAACCCGAGTCCCCGGAGGAATGTGTTGAGCACGCCGAAATCCGGCTGATAGATCCATGCCCAGATGGTGCCGATAACCGCGAATGAAAGTGTCATCGGGATATAGAACAAGGTCTTCATGACGTTGTTTCCCCGGTAATCCATATTGAAAAGCATGGCGATCGCGAGGCCGAGCGGTATCGGGATCAGGACAAAGCAGGAAAGCCATGCCAGATTATTCTTGAGGGCGAGGAGAAATTGCGGATCCTGAAAGAGCCGGATGAAATTGGCCAGTCCGATAAACTTCTGTCCGTACA
>JAYVSC010000069.1:0-5956 GCA_043775705.1 Spirochaetales bacterium
CGGTTGATAAAATATATTCTTTTCGCCTCTCTTGCTTTCAGCGCCCTCCCTTCCCTTTCTGCCGCGGCCTCCGACGCTGAAAACGAAAAGATGTCCGTCGAAAGATATGCCCTTTACGTCGCTTCGAACAACGGAGGCGCCAAGCGGGAAACTCTGAAATATGCCGGAACTGACGCCTTACGCCTTGCGCAGACAATGAACGATATCGGCGGCATCAAGGCCGAAAACAGTTTGATCCTCACCGATCCCACCAAAGCCGAAATCGACGGCGCCTTCCGCAATTTCAAAACGCTGATCGAAAGAAACAAGGGGACGTCGAAACGATCCGAGTTTCTTTTCTACTACTCTGGCCATTCCGACGAAAACGCCTTTCTTCTCGGAAACGAAATATATAACTACGAGGCGCTCAAGGAATCCCTGAACACGGTTCCGAGCGACGTGCACGTGGTAATGCTTGATTCCTGCTTCTCCGGGAATTTCGTGCGCACCAAGGGCGGCTCACGCCAGAAAGCTTTTCTCATGGACGATTCAGCCATCGTGCAGGGCCATGCGTACCTGTCCTCAAGCGCCGATAACGAGGCATCCCAGGAATCGGATATCATCCAGGCATCCTACTTCACCCAGGCCCTCGTAACCGGTCTTCGCGGCGCTGCCGACAGTTCCGGGGACGGCAAGGTTTCCCTGAACGAACTGTACTACTACGCCTTCAACGAAACCCTTTCCTCGACGGAGCTCAGCTCTGTCGGCCCCCAGCATCCCTCATACAACATCACCCTGGTAGGTTCGGGTGACTTGGTCCTGACCGACCTGTCCGAGGCCGAATCGGCCGTCTACATACCATCAGACAGCGAGGGAAAGTATTTTTTCCGAAACAAGGACAACCTGCTCGTATCCGAGATCAATAAATTAAAGGGAACCGAAATCGCCCTGGCCTTGCCTGCGGGATTCTATTCGATAACCCTGATTGCGGGAAACACGACCAGGCAGCGGAATATCGTTCTCATGAAAGGCGAGCGGGTCCCGCTCGAATCCTATACTTTCTCCAACGCTTCCCTGATACCCGGCCGTGCACGCGGCGACGCCGAGAGCGTGCTAGAAGAAGCCAAACCCGAGGAAGATGTCAAGTGGACCCCGATAAGCGTCAGTTTCTTTCCCGGTTTCGCGTTTCCCGAAACGGCCGGTACGGACAACGTGAATGTATCGATCGGGATTTTCATGGCACAGAACAAACGCATATTCGGCATCCAGGCAAACGCATTCGGCGGCACCATCACGGGCGACCTGAACGGCGTTCAAGCCTCCGGTTTCATGAACAACAATTCGGGAAACGGCAAGGGACTGCAGGCAGCCGGCTTCATGAACAACAACAGCGGCGACTTTTACGGCGTCCAGGCTTCCGGCTTCATGAACAACGCGAGCGGGTCAATCCGCGGCGGACAGTGGTCCGGCTTCATGAACAACCTCAGCGGCAGCATTCAGGGCATACAGGTAACCGGCTTCATGAACAATGCGAGCGGATCGGTTATCGGAGTGCAGAGCTCGGGCTTCACGAACAATACCGGCGGCTCAATCATCGGCATACAGGCATCAGGCTTTCTCAATACGGCTTCCAGGGGCTTTACCGGCCTGCAGGCAGCGGGCTTCCTGAACATCGCCTCCGGTGAAAGCAACGGGGCGCAAGTTTCCGGATTCCTCAATATCGCCAGGGATATCAGCGGAGTGCAGATCGGCATCGTCAACATCGCAAGAAAAAATTCGGGAGCTCCGATCGGCATCTTCAATATTATACTCGACGGGATCATATCACCCGCGGTATATATCGACACGAACGAGAATGCCTTTATCCAGTACCAGGGAGGAACGAACCTCTTCTTTACCACCTTTATAGCCGGAACAAACATGAACTGGAAAATGGATTACGCAATTTTCGGGTTCGGCATAGGAACACGCATCCACATCGGACCATTGCTGTCGCTGGACCTTGAGATCCTTGAAAAACAGATAATTGACGCCGACGGCATTTCAATCAACGATAATCCGGATATGACTGATGCCGAGAAGCAAACCGAAGCAGAACGTGTGGGAAGAATACTGGCGAAGAGCACCATGCCTTCAGCAAGAGCCACACTCAACTTCTCCTTCGTAAAGCATCTTACCGTTTTTGCGTCGGTCAACGCGGACTGCAATATCATCGGGTTCAATGACAGGGCATTTACCTATGGGCTGTACGAAAACTCATACATTATCAAGAAAGATATCGTGCAGATCTTTCCATCTCTTTCACTCGGACTAAAATTTTAACCCTGGTTGGAAAAACACCAGGAAAACAGGACGTTCCCCATGAAAAAAGCTGCAGCAGCGGTCAGTTTCGCCCTATTCTGCTTTCTCGTTTCCGCTACCGAACTGACGGTGACCATCACCGACAGAGACCTTGATATTCCGCTCGAGGGAGTAACCCTCCGCATTTCCGGACTCGCCCTTCCCGCCGAAACGAATGCCGAGGGAAAAGCGATTATCGTCCTTCCCGACAATTTTACCAGAGGGACGCTGACCGCGCAGGTCCCGGGTTACGCGAACCAGAAGACGACCGTGACCGGCGGGCAAAAGGAAATGCTCATCAGAATGAGCATCACCGACGTCATCGAGGGAAAGGAACTCGTCGTCGAGCGTTCCGCCCCGGGAAAAACGGACGCCAAACCGGGCGTATCGGTGGTGATGGACAAGAGGGAAATGGAAACCACCGCGAATATAGGACTGGTGGAGGATATCATGTCCTCGGTCAGCACGCTGCCCGGCGTCGGCTTTACGGGCGGCTGGAATTCCCAGCCCTCGATACGCGGCGGCTATCCCGATGAAATGGGTACCGTTCTCGACGGGATATACATTATCTCTCCCTGGCACTGGGGCGGCGCGTATTCCATCTTCAACCCCGCCATGGTTGACTCGGTCAAAATGAGCCACGGGATTTTTTCCGCCCGATACGGCAGGGCGATGTCGGGACTCCTCGAGGTTACGACGATCAAGCCGTCATCCTCCCTCGTGCGCGTCGATGCGGGAATTGCGACTACCTCGACGGATTTTTTTGCCCAGATTCCCTTTACACCTAAAGCCGGTCTCTTCGCGGGCGGCAAAGTCACATACATGGAAACGCTCGGATGGATCGCCAATGCCCTGCCCATGGAACCGAAGCTCTCCGATACGGTCTCCACCATGCCCTATATCCGGGATTTTTACGCGAAGGGATACTACACGCCGACCCCGGACCTTGACATATCCGTCAACGCATTCTTCGGCAGCGACGGCATAGGAATAAAGCAAAACCTCACCAACGAGGGCATCACAACAATCGCAAAATTCGACTGGCTTAACTTACAGGGATTTGCCGGAACGAACATCAAGTGGATGCCCGCCAAAAACGCCATGATTCATTTTATCGGCGCCTACAACAACCACACAATCGACGCGGCTTTCATGTTCGACCGCTCGGGCAGCTATCAGTACAGTGACGCGTTTCTCGCCCTGTACGACGGCGCTGACGGTGCCGTTGACGAAAAGATAAACGGGGCGACGGGATACTCCATCGACTCGCTCGGGACCAAGGGTACGATGAAAACGATCATCCATCAGGGCCAGGCAAAGCTCGATACGGATATTCTCCTTACGGGGAGCAGCATCATCAGCTTCGGCGCGGAAGAAGTCCTCCAATTCGCGCAGAGCGAGCAGAAAATCAAGGGATGGCAGGAAATATACCTTTCGGATACCCCGCAGTTTACGGAGATCTCCCTCGAACAAAACGTGAATGGGAACCGGGTTCTTAACAGCGCCCTCTTCGCGCTTTGGAGTTTCGGTTCTGACACCTCCGCGCTCAAGGGAGAACTCGGCATCCGAGGCGAGCACTTTTTCCTCTGGAACGACAACTTCACCCTCAATACCTACCCCGTAGCGAATCCCCGCTTTACCGTCCAGTGGACGCCTGTCCGCGGCAGTCCCGCCTTTGACGCAATCACGCTTTCCGCCGGAACGGGTCTCTATTCCATGTTCCCCCTGGATGCCATCGCGGCTGAAAAA
This sequence comes from Spirochaetales bacterium, assembly GCA_043775705.1. Taxonomy (GTDB): domain Bacteria; phylum Spirochaetota; class Spirochaetia; order Treponematales; family Treponemataceae; genus Teretinema. The sequence continues at coordinate 4,069 of JAYVSC010000069.1, forward strand.
AAATACGGGGTGGGCGACTTTGACGTGGGCCCGAACCGCGCCTGGTTCCAGGTAATCGGCGCCGAGTTCAGCATGAAAAACAATTGGTACTTCAAGACCGAAGGATACTACAAGCAGTATTTCAACCGGCTCTATCTGATCACGGACGATTCGAAAAATCCCGCCGTGTATTCCGCCAAGACTGACGGAACGGGCTTTGCATCAGGCTTTGACCTGATGCTGGAAAAAAAGAACGGACGCGTGCTCGACGGCTACCTTTCCTACTCATTCGTGTATGCCCGCTACAAAAACCCGACGGCACCGGCATATGAGGGACTTACAAGCATGTACGGCGAACCCCTGAACAAATGGTTTTACCCTGACTTTCACCGCTTCCACACGCTCAACGTAATCGTGAACTGGAAACCGGTCAAAGGAATGGTGCTCACCGTCAAGACGAGCGTCGCGACCGGAACCCCCAAGCAGAAGGTCGGCCCGATTCAGGTATATGCCGCCACCCTGCCTGACGGAAGGGTTCTCGAGCGCTACAGCCGAAGCCAAAAATACGACGACTCTCTCCGCACGCAAATCTCCTGCCCCGTCGACGTGCGTTTCGGGTACTCGAATTATTACCGGGGATCAAAGGTAAAATGGGAATACTACATCGGCGCGGAAAACATTTTCGTGAACCTCTATCAGCCGAAAAACAATCCGGGCTTCGACGAGTTCACCGGGAAGGAAATGGCAGACTCGGGCAGCGCGGACTTCAACATCGGGATGCCGCTCATGTCGGTCGGCTATAAAATAAGCTATTAAGGATAAGGAATATTTAATCATGAAAATAAAGACACAGCATAAGGCCCATATACTCATTCTCTCATGCCTCTTCCTCGCGGGCTGCAAATCGCTCCCTACGAACGCGATGCAGACTGCCCGGGTGGAATTAACGCACAAGGCCGACGGGACAGAATCATTCCGCCTGTCAGGTCTTTTCCCCAAGAACGCCTATCTCTCGGGAACGGCGGAAAGCTTTCCCGACGAAAAGAAAACGCTCTCAATTGAATCTTTCCACTGGTTCGAAAACTGGAATGACGGCTGGACCGAAGCCTCCTTTTCAGCCTCGGGAATACTTTCTCTCGACAAGAATGACGGTTCAGGCAACTCATCTGTCCTGGAAAAACCGGTGATCGAATATCCGGCAAGCGCAACTATCCGCTACCGCGACACGATCATCGAGGGAGACGAGGGTCTCAAGCAGGCGGGCAACCGGTGGAACAGAATCAGCGCCGCTTCGGTTTTACTGAAAGCCGAATTCGCTTCCGGCTTTCCTTCCATCAAGGAGTTCAGAAAGCAAGCCGGTAAATTTCTCTTTCCCGAGGTATACGGCTACCAAACAAGCTATGCGAAAACAAAGGCGACGAAGGAAAACAGGGTTTACGCCGAGGATTTCACCTGGGATCTCGACTACAGCAATGCCGTCCTTCCCGCTGATTTCCGCGAAATACGTAACTCCGGAACACTCTTTCGCGACTGGGAAGAAGGATCAGAGCTTTTCTATCTCGCATACGGCTGGGACCGGATATTCAGCAATACCGGGCCGGTCATAATCACATTCAGCAAAAAGGAAAAATAACCATGCACAATGAATCAAGCCTTATCGAACTTTTTAATCTTGGCGGTATCTTCATGTGGCCGCTTCTCGCCTTCTCCGTCGCGACACTCGCCCTCATCGTCGAGCGGGTAAGCTATCTTTTTTACCATAAACTTGACACCACACCGCTGAAAACACGGATACTCGCCCTGATTAACGACCACAAGATGAGCGAGGCTATTGCCGTTTTGCGCGCAGAACCGAAAAAGAACGCGTCGGCCTCGATACTTCTCGCCCTTCTGTCAAACGCCAGGCACG
>JAYVSC010000070.1:0-28034 GCA_043775705.1 Spirochaetales bacterium
TTCAATGAATAAAACAGTCCCCGTGCACCTCAAGATTGATACCGGTATGAGCCGGATCGGATGTGCGCTCGAAGACGCCGCCGATCTCGCGAAGGAAATCGCCCTTGAAAAGCACCTCTTTCTCGAAGGGACCGCAACCCATTTTTCCGTCGCAGATTCCCTCGATCCGGGAGACATGATCTTTACCCGGATGCAGATCCAGCGCTTTAACGACGCCCTGTCGGCCATCAGGGCCGAGGGAATAGATCCGGGAATCGTGCATGCGGCCAATTCAGGCGGAATTCTACTGTATCCCGAGTCCCACTTCGACATGGTGCGCCCCGGGATACTCGTCTACGGATACCCTCCGTCATTGGAAGTCGCAGACCTCATTGAGGTGCAACCAGTGATGGAACTTCAGACACGGGTGGTCTCGATCAAGAAAATACCTGCGGGCGAATCCGTTTCCTACGGCCGCACGTGGACGGCAAAAGAAGATACCTATATCGCGACCATTCCGGTCGGCTACGCGGACGGCCTTGTGCGCCGCCTTTCGCCGGGACTATTGGTGCGCATAGGAGAGGAAAACTTTCCGATTGTCGGCAAGATATGCATGGACCAGTGCATGATAAATATTGGTCCTGATCCCTGGGTGCAGCGCTGGGACCTGGTCACGATCTTCGGCCCCCCGCCCGCGACTGCCTCGGCGGAAACCCTCGCCGCGAGCATCGGGACGATACCCTACGAAATTACCTGCGGCATCAACAAACGCGTGCCGCGCGTCTATGTCGGGGACGAGGCGCGTCAGCTGTAGACGCTGTAAACCCTTTCCCAGGACAGGCTGTTGCCCGGCTCTATCTTGAGCGAGTAAAAAAGCTCGGGGCTGATGACGCCCTTCCAGCCCCATACATGCACGCCGGACGGGATGAAAGAGCCTTTTTCGGAAAGGTTGACGCCCGTGCCGTCATGGGCAAGCGTCCACTCGGCGGCAAGTCCGTCCTTCTCCGACACGCCCTGCGCAATCCCGCCGAGATAAAACTGCTTCCCGGTTTTGCCGGTGACGACGATCCGGTTGTATTCAATCGAGAGTATTTTGTCGGGATTCACGTTTTCGGCAAACTTGTCGGAATTGAGTTTCCAGGGAAAGGTGAGGGAGTAGCCCGCATCCATGCGCTTCCCGGCAATGCACAGAAAATTATGGGTATATTCCTCGGTCTCAAGCGGCTTTGACCCGCAGTTCTCGAGGTTGTAGTGAATGCGGAAGCCGTCTTTTTCAAGGGTGATGACTTTTGTGTAAATATAGGCATACCCGTTCCGCTCGCCCGAGGAGCAGGTAAACACCGCTTTTTCCGTTCCCTCGACCTCGCAGGAAAACTCGAGACGCTCAAGTTCATAAGAGGTAAAGAAAAAATAGGGTTTTGCGTCCTTTTTAAGCCAACCCGTCCCGATCTTGGGAAACCACTCGCCGACGGCGCAGTCATTGTAGCCGATACAGGTCTTTATGCCGAACTCATTGTGAAGGCCTCGCCCGAAAAGCGCGGCGTTGCGCTGCAGAAACGGTTTCTCCTGACCAAGAAGGGATACCCCGCGCCAGACCGCTGAAGATATGAGCCCGTTCCAGTCAAAGCGGCTTTCCCGGTATTTTTCGCCCGCCTTTTCAAGGGTCAATGTCATATTTTCATTTTTTAATTTGAACGCCATTTTTTTAAGCCCTCACTTTTTGCAGCATTTCATTGAAAGCGACCGTCTCTTTTTTCGCGGTCTTGATGAAGGAATTGTCCTCTACCCTGCCGAGAACCGCGTCACGCTCGGCGTCGTTGCGGTAAGTGATCTCGCGGAAGAAATTGGTGTAATCCTTTTTCTTCGTGATGTATACCTGATCCTCGATATAGGCGCGGATCCCCGCTGCTTCGTCAAGGAAAGCGTTCCAGGCCGATGCCCCGATAACGGCAGTCCCGGTAATCGTGCGCAGCACCTGGTAGGCGTTTTCCGCCTTGTCCCGCGGATAGGCGTTCCACCAGGTCTCGTATTGGGCATGGACATCAGCCCAGGAATTGAAGAGGTTTGTGCGGATCGCGGCGCGCATCGAGTCGACCTTGATCTCGGGAACGAGCTGGCCGCCCATGTTGATCCATGCCATGTTCACTTCGCCCGGCACCTGCGCGGCGAAAAATTCGTACTCGATGGCGAAGGTCGAAAGATAGGCCGATATCGCCTTGACGCCGTAAAAAACGAGCATCTGGCGGTAGGCGTTCCACGCCTGCACCACCTTCAGGATATGCACGGGGCGTTTTGACCGCTCCATCATTTCCCCGACCACAAAGAGGGAACCCACGGCTTCGGGGGAATCTATTATAAGGGAGCGACCTTTCGCCGCGAGCGCTTCGTCGGACGGAAGGGAGTCCCCTCCCTCCTCCGCGATATGCCAGGCCTTGCCGGTCCAGCGCTCGAGAAGGTTCATGGCCCTCAGCATTTCAAAAGCGGTGTCGGGTGCGAGATGGTCGGACTCGATATGCTGCACGATGTTTTTGCGTTTGTCCCGGGTGCGGTATTTCCAGCTGTTCCGCTCGAGGGCGTACATGTTGTAAAGCCAGTAGTAGGCGGGCATCACCTCAAGCCGGTCGTGCTTGTGGTTGTCCAGCACAAGGGCAAAGGGAAGGAGAATATTCAGCTCCGCGGGATAGTTTCCCTTGGTCAGGAGCGTATAGCTCGCGAAGCGGCAGTTGTGCTTCAATGTGCTCGAGAGTCCCGGCCAAAAGCCGCGCCCCGCGATAATCTCGCCGTCGTTGCCCCGGCTGTTGTGGTTCGAGCCCACGGTGGCGCCCGCCGCCATGTTCGACTGGCCCATGATCAGCGTGGCGATCAGAAAGGAATTGTTGTGGTGCTGCTCATGGCCGGGAAAGACGAGGTTATTGAGGACCTCGCAGCAGGATATGGTCGAGTTGTCCCCGAGGATCGAATGGATGAGCCGCGCGCCGTATTTCAGGTTCGAGTTGTTGCCGAGCACAAAGCGCACGCCCTTGACCCCGTAGAAAATGTGGCAGCCGTAGCCGATTATGCCGTTGACGAGCTCGACGCCCTCCCCTATCTGGGTGGGTTCTTCGACGCTCGACTTGACGGTCAGATTTTTCAGCTTGTTCGCGCCCTTGACATAGGAGGAAGGCCCGAAAAGCACATCCTTGATAACCTGGCAGCTCTTGATCACCGAGCCGTCGCCGACCATGGCGTAAAAGCCCCGGCGCGTGTCGGTCTGGTTCTGGGTGATTTCCTTCAGGCGTTCCATGAGGCGCGCGTCGTCCCGGTAGATCGTCCACAGGTACGCATCGGCGCAAATCATGCCGGCAAAGGGAAGTATCGAGCGGCCGCCGGCTTCGTTCAGGGGATCGATCCAGATGCGCACATCCTCCGCTTCCCCGTCCATAACCACGCCCTCGCCGAATTTCGCGTGATTCGTCGACGCCATCTCGTCTATCCGGCTCAGAATGACATTATTTCCGATTATGTAATGCGACAGGTAGGCGCAGTCGTGAACGGCGCAGTTGGACCCGATATCGCACGCGATGATGCGGCTGTTCGAGATTCCTACCGGTACGGTGAAATCGTGAAACTGAAGGTACTGCCCCTGCATCACCCCGATCCGTACGAGTCCCGCGAACAGGCTGTTCTTGATGAGCGCGGGATCGAAGGGATCCTCCACCTCCACCATTCCCCAGTTCGTGCAGGAGTTTCCGTTCCGAATCAGGGTTTCGATTTCTTCGGGAAACAAATGCCGCCATGAGTGGGATGCTGCCTGGCTCTGGATATTTCGCAGATAATATTCATCCTCTCCGGAAGGGAGAAAAGCTTCAGGAACAAAACCATAGCCGAACTTGTCGACAGGCAATAGCATAATTTCACTCATTGGATTAGTATACTCCAGAATTTGCAAAATCCGCAATTCCCTGTTAGTATACAAAACGCACAGCATTTTTCGTAAGGAGTTTTTTATGAGTACTCATATTGGTGCAAAACCCGGCCAAATTGCCGAATCTATCCTGCTTCCCGGAGATCCTCTCAGAGCGAAATTCATCGCCGAAACCTTTCTTGAAAATCCTGTCTGCTACAACGAAATCCGCGGAATGTACGGTTTTACCGGCACCTACAAGGGCAAAAAGGTATCCGTCCAGGGCACCGGCATGGGCCAGCCCTCCCTTTCAATCTATGTAAACGAGCTTTTCCAGTTTTACGGCGTCCAAAAAGCCATTCGGGTCGGCACCGCCGGCGCCATCCAGGAAACGACAAAACTCCGTGATGTGGTCATCGCCATGAGCGCCTGCACCGACTCCGCCCTGAACACACAGCGCTTCAACGGCCGCAACTTCGCCCCGACCGCAAGCTTCGACCTGGTAAAACGGGCCTACGATGCCGCCATAGCCCATGGAATCACCCCTCTGGTCGGTTCCGTTACCTCCTCCGACATGTTCTACGATGATAAAGGCTCCTGGAAACTCTGGGCCGAATACGGGGTCCTCGCCATCGAAATGGAAGCCGCCGAGCTCTACACCCTCGCCGCCAAGTACAAGAGGGAAGCCCTCGCCATATTGACGATCTCCGACCACATACTCCAGGGCACCGCCACCACCGCCGAAGAACGCCAGACAACCTTCAAGGCCATGATGGAAATAGCTCTCGAAACCGCAGTCGGAGCGTGAACCAATGACAGAACTCCAGCCCACCGAGGTCGAACTGACCGGAAAAAAGAAAAAACACGTCTCCATATCCAAACGGAAGCTGATATTCGTCATTTCGACCCTGGTTTTCATTGCCCTGGCCGTAATTCTGACCGTGATATTGGCCAATCGAGCCTCCTCGTCGACGGAAGGCATCCAGCAGCAAACCCTCCCCGCCGAAGGAAGTGCCCTTTCACCCCCCCAATGACCTTGACAAGAGAGCCCTCCATCCGGTAATGTGTCCGAGCAACATGAGATGGCAACATCTCCGCTCTACCACGTCCCGCCCGGATGGTGAAATGGCAGACACGCTAGTTTCAGGTACTAGTGCTCGTAAGGGTATGGGGGTTCAAGTCCCCCTCCGGGCAAAGATTAACCGCTTATAATGAGCGGTTTTTTTATTTTAAACTGAATAACACTTTCAATAGAATATATCCCCGGAGGGGGACTTGAACCGGAGGAGCCGCCGAGCTGGCGAGGAGGAGGGCTGAACACCGAGGACAGGATGTCCGAGGTTGGAAGCTTGAGTCCCCCTCCGGGCATCATATAAGTCCTTACTTGGTAATGACTTAATTTTTTAGTCCGCCGTACAAAACGGAGACCAGAACGCTTACTTTCAAAAGTCCACTGAAAAGTCACATTTTTCAGTGGAAAATTTAGGAGGCACATATTACTCATTCTCTGTTTACCCTGTACGTAAAGCTGATGAAATCCGGCCCGCTCTGGTATGCCCGCTTTACCGATCCCGAAAACCCCAACAAGTATATTATCCGATCGACCTGCATTCCCTTCTCGGGAAAAAAGGCCGCAAGACCGAAGAATTTACCGTCGCGACAAAGATCCCATGCTTCTCGAGTACCTTGTCGGATTCAGGTCAGAAGACCACCCGTACATTCGATGCAAAAGACTGGCCGACCATAAACATTAAGCCCCTTATTTTTTATGGGTCGTCTTGTATTGCTTGAATCCGCCCGAAAGGTTAAAAACCTTCTCGAATCCTTTGTTGAGAAGAATATTTTGTACTGCGTTTCCCGTAGTGCCCTTATTGCAATACGTGACGATGATACTCTCAGGATTAATGTCTTTCAATGTTTCACGAATCGTCTCGTGCGGACGGTTTTCCGAGCCGGGAAAATGCCCTGCGTCATATTGTTTCACGATGCGTGCGTCGATCACTGTAAGCGGTTTTCCCGATAGGGCAATTGCGTCGAGTTCCGCTCCATCCATGAGCGGCCGGCCCCTATTGATCGCGTTTTCAAGAATCATTCCCGTATAGATCACTGGATCTTTGGTCGTCGAGAAAGGAGGCGCGTAGGCGAGATCGAGATGAAAGAGGTCTTCTGCTTTTGCGCCAAAGGTGATGGCCGTCGCAAACACGTCGATGCGTTTGTCAACTCCCGCTTCCCCGATGATCTGCGCGCCGAGCATTCGTCCGGAAGAGCGGTCGGCAATTCCCTTTATTGTCATTTCCTTTCCCCCGAGATACTCGGGGCGGTCGCTCTTTATATTATGGCACAGTGCAATGTCGTAACCTGCTTCGCGCGCCTCACGCTCGGAAAGGCCCGTCTGAGCTACGGCGAGGCCAAACACACTGAAAATACCGGTGCCGAGAATGCCCCTGAACTCGAGCGGCCCTCCGGTGACCGCGTCCCCCGCGATGCGTCCTGTTTTGTTGGCAGTCGAACCAAGCGGCCGCCATACCGCTTTTCCAGTGACGAGGTGTATATGCTCAACGCAGTCACCGCATGCATAAATGTCGGGAATGGAAGTCTCCATCCTGCTGTTTACCTTTATGGATCCCGCGATACCGAGTTCGATTCCTGCGTTTTTCGCCAGCGTTGTCTCGGGACGGACCCCGGCGGCGAGCAAGGTCAAACCGGCGGGAATCTTTGAGCCGTCGGCGAGCAATACGCTCCCTTGTCCGACTTCGGTAACCGATGCACCCGTATATACCGTTATGCCGTTCTTCTCGAGGTGCGCGCGCACAAGAAGGGCCATGTCAGGATCAAGCCCCGGCGTTACCTGATCGAGTTTCTCCACAAGCGTTACGGCGATACCGAGCTTCGCGAACGCCTCGCATACTTCGAGACCTATAAAGCCTGTTCCCACTATGGCGGCTGTCGCAGGCTTTTTGCCATCGATCCATTCCTTGATCCGTATCATGTCACTGATGTTTCTCAGCGAAAAAACGTCTTCCCTGTCCACACCCGGTATTGGCAGTTTCATGGCATATGCGCCGGTCGCGAAAATAAGTCGATCCCAATGATCGTCGAAAGTTTCGCCTGTCTCTACATTTCGAACGGAAATTGTTTTCTTTGCGTTATCAATAGAAAGGACTTCGTGTCTGATTTTAACAGCAACGCGGTATTTTGCCATAAAAAAAGCTGGATCGCGCGGAGTAAGGTCGGATACATTTTTGACTTCATCGCCGAGAAAATACGGCATTCCACAACCGGAGTAGGAGATAAACCTGTCGCGTTCATAGATGACGATTTCTGCTTCTTCGCTATTACGTCTTGCCTTCGCGGCAGCCGAGGTTCCCGCAGCGACTGCGCCTATAATAAGTATTCGCATGATAATGCTCCTTGAAACTGCGTCGGACAATTACAGTTATTCATATCGATGGTTATCAATATAATAAAATGTACTGCCTGTATAGAGCCCTGTCAACGATAGAATGATGAGGATATGGTTAAATAATTATGTCTCGAGACGTTTCTTCTTTTCGCCCAGGATTGCAAGATAACTGCACTTTCCCATTTCGATGACACAGGGGACGACGAGCGTATAGGTGACCTGCGTTCCCTTCTTTTTCATTTCAAGCAGGCCGACATCGTGGAGGAGAGAAAGGCGTTTTGAGGCTACAGATTTATTCAACTCGAGATATGAGGCGAGGTCGGAAACGCACCATGGTTTTTCGGACAGTTTTTCCAGCATGGCAAGCCGATCGGGATGCCCGATAGCCTTAAATGGTTCGGCGGTCATGTGTAATCGTTTTTTGTCGGATGCATTCATAACTCTATTGTTGCAATGTTAGGAAACATTGTCAAGTTAATAGATTTTAATGATGACTCTGGCTTGACACTTGATGCAATGTTTCCGATAATAGAAACAAGAGGACAAGATATGGATACACTGATAATGGATATCGTCGCAATCGGCCTTTTTGGGGTTTCGGCCATTAAGGACCCGAAGAAAACCGCGATGGCGCTCAAAAAGGGATTTAGGGCTTTGGAGAACATCATGCCGCAGTTCCTGACGGTTTTGATACTTGTTGCGGTGATACTTGCGGTATTCGATGCTGATATGATTTCCCGCTTTATCGGCGAAAAATCCGGTTTAATCGGAGTACTCGCCGCAGCCTTGATCGGCTCTATCACCCTGATACCCGGATTTGTGGCCTTTCCTGTCGCGGGAGAGCTGTTGCGTAACGGGGCAGGAACCTTGCAGATCGCGACATTCGTGTCCACCCTGATGATGGTCGGTATCGTAACTCTACCGATGGAGATCAAGTACTTCGGGAAACGTACCGCACTTCTACGGAATGGCTTTGCACTGTCGTTTTCTTTTATTGCCGCGTTTTTCGTGGCATGGATGGTGGGCTTATGAAATTGATGATAACCGTAAAAAGGTATCTTGCGACGATTCTTGCATTTGCGGGCTTTGCAGTTTTTTTGCTTGTCTTTCCAAATATGGCACCTAAAGCGGGTTCTTCGCTCGTCGGACAAATCAAGACCATGCTGTTGGTCATTCCGCCGATTTTTCTGCTGCTTGGTTTGCTTGATGTGTGGGTACCGCGCGAAACCATGATGAAGTTCATGGGCCCAGATTCCGGAATAAAAGGCCCGATTCTCGCTTTTCTTTTGGGATCGGCGGCAGCAGGCCCACTGTACGGCGCTTTCCCCGTAGCTGCGGTGTTGATGAAAAAAGGCGCGAGTTTCACCAATATCCTCGTATTCATCGGCGCGTGGTCGACGACCAAGATACCGATGCTTCTTTTTGAAATGAATGCGCTCGGGTACCGGTTTGCGCTTGCCCGGCTTGCGATAGATCTTGTCGGGATAATCGCGATTGCCGCGGCACTTAAAATTGCTGTTTCACAAAGGGAAATTGATCGACTCTATGAAGCGGCAAAAAATATAGATGGGACGGTAAAAAACTGATTGGAGGTTTTATGAAAATTCAGATTTTGGGAACTGGTTGTCCGAAATGCAAACAGCTTGAGGCAAATGCCCGCGAAGCAGTCAGGAAAATGGGCGTCGAGGCGGAGATCGAAAAAGTCGCCGATATAGAGGCAATCATGAATATGGGCGTCATGATGACACCGGCGATCGTTATTGACGGAGATGTACGGGGCGTAGGCAAGGTTCTTACCGTCGATCAGATACTAGCGCAATTCAAAGGAGCGAAATGATGGCTTGTGCGCGCATATGCGGTGGCGAGTCCACCACGAAATTGCTCTATGCGTGTTCCGGTGCGGCGAATACCGGTTATCTTGCCGACGCGATAGCGCGGAAGTTGAACAAGGACGTCGCTGGCGATATGACTTGTCTGGCCGCTGTCGGCGCGGATCTGTCCGGTTTTATTGAATCGGCGAAGGCCGCCGACAAGAATATTGTGCTGGATGGATGTCCTGTCGCCTGCGGAAAGAAAATATTCGAGGCTAAAGGACTTCCTTTTGTGCATTTTGTCACAACCGATTTCGGCGTCGAAAAGAAGAAAACAGAGATCACAAAGGAAGTGATAGACAGGGCGGCATCGGAAATCTGCCAAAGGATTTGATATGAGTGTTTTCGATTTACTGTTAACCGGTCCTGCCGAATGTCTTGCGCAAGCCGTTACCAGGGCCCTCTCATTTATATTTTGCTGGATTACCGGATCATCGGTTTTTTTTGCATCGAAAGAATGGTTTTCGGGCATAAACTTCTTTTTTTATGACACGATGAAAATATTCATCCTTTTGGCGGTAATAATCTACCTCGTATCATTTATCAGGAGCTTTTTCCCTCCCGAGAAGACGAAGCAATTCTTGGGAGAAGGCAGAGCTCGGGGATTTATCGGAAATATTCTTGCCGCGTTGCTTGGGATCGTTACGCCGTTCTGTTCATGTTCTGCGGTTCCTCTTTTTATCGGTTTCGTCGAGGCAGGGATTCCCCTTGGTATTACTTTTTCATTTTTGATTTCTTCTCCAATGGTTAACGAGGTAGCGCTTATCATGCTTTGGGGCTTGTTCGGCTGGAAAATTGCCCTTCTGTATATCGCAACCGGGGTTACTGCCGCGATACTCGCGGGTTTTGTAATCGGAAAACTCCGGATGGAAAAGTTTGTCGAGGACTATGTCTATAAAATGAAAGTAGGAAAAATTGCGATTGATTCTCCGACATACAAGGAACGCCTGTACGAGGCGCTGCTGTACGTGGGCGAGATTATCAAAAAAGTTTGGCTGTATGTGGTGATCGGTATCGGCATCGGTGCGGCCATGCATGGCTGGGCACCTTCCGGCTTTCTCGCGAAATATGCCGGTCCCGGGAATCCTTTTGCCGTAGTCATTGCCGTTCTCATAGGAGTACCGCTGTATTCGAACGCAGCGGGGGTCATTCCCATCGTTAAGGAACTTACGCGCCTCGGTATGCAGTTGGGTACGGCATTGTCTTTTATGATGGCGGTAACTGCGTTGAGCCTTCCTGAAATGATTCTGCTTCGCAAAGTTTTGAAACCGCGCCTTCTCGCTGTTTTTATCGGCATTATGACCCTTACTATTATCGCTATCGGCTACATATTCAACGGTGTTCTTGGAGGAAAAGTGTTATGAAATTAAGCAAGAAACAAGCACAGCTATTTGCGATGGGCAGCATGGTTTTAATAATGACGATGGTCGTCGTATTTGTGTCGACAATTATCAATTTTGGATTTGATGGATTGTTTGTTATTCGATTTTTCAGAGGCTGGGCTGTTGCTTTCGTTCTGGCCTTTCCGATAGCTCTTGTACTGATGCCCCGGTTACAGAAGCTTTTCGGGTCGTGAAACAAGTACCAACGCAGTGCGCTTTCCATTTGCCAGATTCTCAACCGCTTTCTTGTAAATTCCTTTTTTTCTTGGAGGACGGCGAGCTGACCGAGACAGGAAGCACCATGGGTGCTTTCGCTGATGAAGTTACTCCATGCCGAAGGCAACTGAAGCATACGAAGCGTGTGCCCGGTCGGCGCCGTGTCAAAGACGATGCGGTCATACTGTCCCGAAATTGATTCATCGGTAATGAATTTCGAAAACTGGCCGAAGGCCGCAATCTCTACGGTGCACGAACCGGATAACTGTTCTTCCATATTTGCGAGGACCGCCTCGGGCATTTTACCTCTATAGGGACCAATGACCGATTCCCGGGAATTCGCCGCGGCCTCTCCCGGGTCGAGATTGATCACAACCAGTCCGGGAACTTCTGCGATCACTGTTCCATTTCCGTTAAATTCCCTTCCAAAAACGTCTTGCAGATTTGACGCGGGATCTGTACTGATGAGGAGCACTTTCTTTCCTTCATCAGCAAGACTCACGGCAACGGCGCACGCCGTCGAAGTTTTTCCGACGCCCCCCTTGCCTGTTAAGAACAAATATTTCGATGAACCGATTTTCGTCGTATCAAATGAAGGAAGCGAACTATGTATATTCAACAACATCCCGTATTTTCTCCGTCGCAGCAGGAATTGACTTTCCGGAAAATTTTAGCTTTATCCAGAGATATACCCGTCCACTCGGTAAATTCAACGTTTGTCGGATATTCATTCCTCTTTACGATTGCACCTTCTACCAGTGTAACCGGAAGAGTCGAAATGCCTTCTTTCATGATTTCTGCGTTTACTACTACGTTCGTGATAAATTCCTGGGGATTCGCAGAAAGGTTAAATCTTCCGATTTTTATGCCGCTTCCGGCAAGCGATTCGATGGTAACCGCAACACGCATTTTTTCCGGGTCAATACTTGGTCCGCAAACTCCTGTCGAACAGCACATGGCGGGCTCGAAAATTTCAAGCTTGTTCATTTGCAGTTACCTCCTGATTTGTTGCACAGACATGTATCGCTATCGTGCGATACCTCTTTAACGAAGTTTTCCAGGAAAGTGAACATTTTTTTTGAAAGCTGATAATATACCCATTTCCCTTCAGACCTCGCGGTGACAAGTCCGGCTTCAACGAGAAGGGAAAGATGGTGCGACAAGGTCGGCTGTGTCAGGTCAAAGTAAAGCAGAATATCGCAGGCGCAAAGTTCGCCGCAGGAAAGGATGTGTATAATACGGACGCGTGTTTCATCTGATAAAGCTTTAAAGAGAGAAGTGCCCTTCGCAAAATTGATATCCATCGGATACCTCCATCATATAGAAAAATATCTATATAAATAATACATGTCAAATTGAAGAATGCCTATATGAAAAGTTCAGAAAAGCAAAGAATCCATCGATTTCTGATAAGCTGTTCAGCAGTATGACAGTAAAGGTCAAAATACAAGCAAAACATACTTCTATTACTTGAAATATCAATATTGTAATATTCGATAGGCAATATAGGGAGAAATGGGTTAATAATATTCAGTCTCTGTTGTATTCAGGATTCCTAAAGATTAAAATATGTATAGTTGTATTCTGGAAGGGAGCTTTCAAATAATGATTCAAACTTACAAGACAATCTTGATAGTCGAAGATGAAGTAATTCTCGGTATGCTGACAAAACAGCAGCTTGAAAAAGAAGGCTATCATGTGGTCGTAGCCACAAGCGGTGAAAAAGCTGTCGATCTTGTATGTGAGAAAAAAGAAAGCGTCGATCTCATTATTATGGATATTGATCTGGGAAAAGGTATTGACGGGACCGAGGCGGCACAAGAAATTCTGAAGCTTTATGATATACCATTGCTTTTCCTGTCATCGCATACAGAAAAAGACATTGTAGAAAGAACAGAACAAATCACAAATTACGGGTATGTGGTCAAAAACTCCAGTTTTACCGTACTCGATGCTTCCATAAAAATGGCTTTTAAGCTATTTAATGCGCAGCAAAACATTCGATCGCAACGGATGGACATAGAAGCAGCCTACGAAGAAATGCAAGTCGCGAATGAAGAATTGATTGATACACAGCACGAACTTACTCAAAGTGAAAAAAGGCATCGTCTATTATTCACTGAAATGCAGGAAGGATTTGCCCTGCATGAAACTATCTGCGATGAGAAAGGCTATCCAATCGATTACAGGTTTCTGGAAATCAATAACGCGTTTGAAAAACTGACTGGTCTTAACAAATCAGACATAATAGGAAAAACCGTTCTTCAGGTACTGCCGGGGACAGAGTCAGTTTGGATTGAAAAATACGGTCACGTAGCGCTTACCGGCGAACCTATCGGTTTTGAAAATTATTCGGCTGCCCTAAAACGATATTATCAGGTTTCCGTTTTTTGTCCGCAGAAAGGTCAATTTGCGGTTTTTTTTATGGATATTACAAATCGTAAAAATCTGGAAGAATCTTTAACCAGAAGTCATGACGATTTGATCGAATCACAACACCTTGCAAAGCTCGGCAGTTGGCGTTTGGACACCCGAAGCAATGAGGTCATATGGTCTGAAGAGCTGTATAAAATGTATGGTTTTGACTCAACCAAACCCCCTCCGCCATTTGCGGAACATCAAAAACTATTTACACCCGAAGGCTGGAGTTTATTATCCGCGGCTTTAGCCAAAACCGCCGAGACAGGCGTCCCTTACGAGCTTGAGCTGAAGACAATACGAAAAGACAAAAACACTGGCTGGATGTGGGTGTATGGCAAGACCCTTGCGGATGCCCATGGAGTAACGGTTGGACTTTTCGGCGCAGCACAAGATATCACTGAGCGTAAGAAAATAGAGGAAACATATCGAATCGCAAATAATAGACATGAGGCTATGATCGCAAATATCGGCGATGTGATCGGAATTATCGGTACTGACGGCATCATGAAATATAAGAGTCCAAATATTGAAAAATGGTTTGGATGGAAACCGGAGGACCTTGTAGGATCTGATGGCTGGCACACCGTTCATCCCGATGATCTGGATCGAATTAAAAAACTATTTATTAGTCTTCTTGAAAAAGAAAAATCACAACAGACAGTTGAATACCGATATAAGTGCAAAGACGGCACGTATAAGTGGATAGAACTTACGGCTGTCAATTGCGTAAATGATAATATAATCAATGGGATATTGCTCAACTATCATGATATCTCCGAAAGGAGAAAGGCGGAACAATTACTCAAGGAAAGCGAGCAAATATTCTATGAGATGTTTGAAAAAGCGCCGCTTGGTTATCAATCTCTTGATATCGAGGGGTTTTTTATCGAGATTAATCAATCGTGGCTGGATACTTTGGGATATTCCAGAAACGATGTTATTGGTAAGTGGTTTGGTGATTTTTTGGCACTGGAATTTGTTGAACCATTCCGAGAACGATTTCAAATTTTTAAGAAATTGGGCGTTATTCACAGTGAGTTTTATATGCGCCATAAGGACGGCAGTCTGCGATATATCGAGTTTGACGGTCGTATAGGCAATAACGCTGATGGTAGTTTCAAGCAGACTCACTGCATTTTGAAGGATGGAACGGAACGAAAAATCGCCCAAGGGAAAATACTTGATCTCCTCCGCGAAAAAGAACTCATTCTCAAAGAAATTCATCACCGAATAAAAAACAACATGAATACGATCTATGGGCTGCTTTCCCTTCAGGCGAAAAATATGGAAAATACTGAAGCAAAAGTCGTATTGATGGATGCTGCAGGTCGAGTTCAAAGCATGCTGCACTTATACAATAAAATTTACAAGTCGGAAAATATTACCGCTTTTACAGTCAAAGAATATCTACCGGCCCTGATCAATGAAATAGTCGGCATCTTCTCACAAAAGGTATTGGTTTCATTCGAAATGGAAGACATTATATTAAACGTTACGGTCCTCTCTCCCCTTGGCATCATTCTTAACGAGCTTATCACCAATTCCATGAAGTACGCATTTGACGGAATCGATACCCCCGCGATATCGGTGTACGTAACAAAAAAAGGCGGCATGATCAGGATAATTTATCAAGATAATGGTATTGGTATTCCGGAATCCTGCACTCTTGAAAACTCGAAGGGATTTGGAATGCAGCTCATAAGCATGCTGGTGCGGCAGTTACAGGGAACCGTGTGTATAGAACGGGGAATAGGGACAAAATTTGTGATAGACTTTGAGGTAAACCATGGATAATATTGCACAACGAACGATTCTTTTAGTTGAAGACGAGTTGATACTCGGTATGGTGACGAAACAGCAGCTCGAAAACGAAGGGTATCGCGTCTTAATCGTTAAAAGCGGCGAGAAGGCAATAGATATGCTACGAGAGAATGATAGCATAGATCTTATACTTATGGATATCGAGTTGGGAAAAGGTTTGGACGGAACGAAGGCCGCGGAAATAATCTTGCAGTCACATGATATTCCATTGGTTTTTTTATCCTCTCATACTGAAAAAGATATTGTGGAGAAAACGGAAAAAATCATCAACTATGGCTATGTGATAAAAAACTCAAGCTTTACTGTTTTAGAAGCATCTATTAAAACCGCATTCAACCTATTTGATGCATATACGATTATGAAAGAACATGAACATGCGTATCAATCTCCTTTTACCGAAATGGTTGAAGCGTATGCGCTTCATGAAATTATTTGTGATACGAATGGAGTCGCAATAGATTATCGGTATTTGGATATAAATCCTGCGTTTGAGAAAATGACCAACTTGAAAAGAACAGAAATATTGGGAAAAACCTCCAAGGAGCTATTCCCGAGGACTGAATCAAACTGGGTTGAAAGATTTGGAAAAGTAGCACTGGGTGGAAAACCAATCCTTTTTGAGGATTATTCTGTTGAGCAAAACAAGTCTTATCGGGTGGCTGTATTTTGTCCTAAGAAAGGTCAATTTGCAGTTATATTCACCGAAACGACCGAAGAAAAGAAAAAGATTTTATAATTAAGAAGATACCGTCATTTAGGCAATCGAATTATCTCAGTTTTAGCATATTGTCATTTGGCAGTTTTCAACCGCAAGTGGAATATGCCCCGGAATGACGTAATAAAATACAGCAATAAAAAAACCGGATTGATTGCCATAATCAGACATACAAACCCCACCAGAACAAACAAAGCAATCGAAATTATTGTCGTAATCAATTAGTGTTCCTCTATTGTTATTATCATGCAGCCCGCCTCCGGCAAGGGGCATCTTAATCCTTTTTTTCACCATACCGGCTATTCTATCACGCTTTGCGATCGCGTGGGTTCTGCGTGTCTTTTTCGGCGGCGGGATACTTATTCCCGGTTTCTCGGTAAACATGCGTAAAACAGGGGGGAAATCGCCGATTTTCGTGCAATTTGTTGTATTCCAGCCGCCTAAGGCTTAAAATAATTATAGCTGAATTCCTGAAGGAAGCCTTCAAATCATGGGTCAAACAAACAAGATCATTCTGATAGTCGAGGATGAAATAATTCTCGGGATGGTGACAAAAAAGCAGCTGGAAACAGAAGGGTATTCCGTACTCATTACCACAAGCGGCGAAAAAGCCGTCGATCTGGTATGTGAAAAAAAAGAGCCCGTAGATCTCATTCTTATGGATATCGATCTTGGAAAGGGTATTGACGGAACTGAGGCGGCACGGATCATTTTGGGCGTTTTTGACATCCCCCTCTTGTTCCTGTCCTCCCATACGGAAAAAGATATTGTCGAGAGAACAGAAAAAATCACCAATTACGGCTATGTGGTCAAGAACTCGAGTTTTACCGTGCTTGACGCTTCCATAAAAATGGCATTCAAACTGTTTAACGCCCATCAAAACATCCAATCGCAAAGAATGGATATTGAAGCGGCGTACGAAGAAATGCAGGTCGCAAACGAAGAGTTGATTGACACTCAGCATGATCTTCTGAAGAGCGAAGCCTCGCTCCGAGTCAGCGAGGAAAAATACCGCTTGATCGACGAGGCGAGCGTTGATCTGATTTACAGTTATGACCGCAGCGGGCATTTTACGCATGCCAATTCCCGTATGTGCAGGCTGATGGGATTACGCGCGGAACAGATAGTCGGAAAAACGCACGGGGAATTGGGCTTCCCCCAAAAACAATGCGAGGAATGGGAGGCGCTTCACCGCAGGGTATATGAAACCGATTCGACGGTTATAGCCGAAACAGAAACACCGATACCGGGAAGCCCCTCTCAATACTTCGAGGTGATTCTCAATCCCATACATGACGAAAGCAAAGCCATTATAGGTATTGCCGGAACGACGCGTGATATCACTGAACGGAAAAAAACAGAGATGCTGTTGCGCGAGAACAAGGAAACGCTTGTCAGGCAATTCAATGAAATCAACGATCTCTATAACAATGCCCCTTGCGGGTATCATTCATTAAGCCCTGACGGGACATTCCTCCAGGTAAACGATACCGAACTCGATTGGCTTGGCTATGCGAGAGAAGAGCTTGTCGGGAAAAAAAGACTTTATGATATTCTTACCAAGGAGAGTTTGAAAATATTCAACACGGTATTTCCGGTCCTGAAAGAACAGGGCTCGATAAACAATGTCGAGATTGAATGGAAACGGAAGGACGGTTCTCTGCTGCCTGTGCTTTTTAGCGGCAATGTCATCTATGACCAAAATGGCAATTTTGTAAGAACGCGCTCCACCAACACGGATAATTCCAAGAGGAAAAAAGCGGATCAGGCGGTCAGAGAAAGCGCGGACAGATTGACCCGGGCGGAACTTGCCTCCAAATCGGGCAATTGGGAATTGCATCTTGACACGAAAACCATGCTGGCGTCATATGGGGCTGAGGTTATTTATGGGATATACGGCGATCAATTTACCTATGAGGAGGTCAAGTCTATCCCTTTGCAAGAATACCGTGCGCTGCTCGATGCATCCCTTAAAGACCTTATCGAAAAGGAAATTCCCTACAATATAGAAATCAAGATAAAGACCGCCGACACCGGCGAGATTAAGGACATACACTCAATCGCGACGTTTGACAGAGCGCACAAAATACTGTTCGGCGTGATTCAGGATATCACGGATCGGAAAAAGACAGAAACCACACTTCAGGAACGGGAGCAATATCTTCGCCTGATGCTTGAAACCACCCAAGACGGATTTTGGGTGATAAAAGACAAAAAAATAATCGATGTGAACAACGCGTTCTGCCGGATGTCCGGGTACTCCAGAGAAGAGCTTCTGCTTTTATCAATTTCGGATTTGGCGCCGTATGAAAATCCCGCGGATACCGAATCCAGGATAATAAGAATAATCGAAAAAGGAACCGAGATATTCGAGTCCGTACACCGCTTTAAGGGCGGAGGCGACTATGACTGCGAAATATCGGCGAGCCACAATGCCAATGATTCCACGCTGATTTGTTTTTGCCGGGATATTACCCGCCGGAAAAAAGCCGAAAAAGCGCTGCTGGAAAGCGAGGAACTGTATCGGTCATTAATCGAGGGCTCGAACGACGTGGTCTTTTGCGTGGATAAAAACGGGGAATACCGTTTTACCAACAAGAAATTCGCCGACACCTTCAAGCAGAAGCCGGAATATTTTATCGGTAAAACTTTTTGGGACATCTATCCGAAGGAAGATGCTGATTATCGGCAGGAAACGAACAGAAAAGTGTTCGAGACCGCAGAGAGCCAATCGATAGAGGTCGTCGTGCCGCTGCCGACCTCGACGTTATATTTTCTCGCAAAAGCAAACCCGATCAAAAACGCGCGCGGTGAAGTACTATTGAATGTCACGCACGCAACGGATATTACCGATCGCAAAATCGCGGAAGAGAAGGTAAAAACCCTTCTTGCCGAGAAAGAGCTTATTCTCAAGGAATCGCACCACCGCATAAAAAACAATATGCTCACCATAGGGGCACTTTTTAACCTGCAGTTAAATTCGCGCACAAATCCCGAAACCGCGCATATCCTGCTGGACGCGTCAAGCCGGGTAAAAAGCATGCTGGTGCTGTATGACAAGCTGTACCGAGCAGAAAATATCCAGCACCTTTCACTGAAGGAATATCTCCCCGACCTTGTTAAGGAAATCATGGCGATTTTCCCGCTTAAGGAATTTGTTCGGCTTGAAACACAGATCGGGGATATTTCTCTTGACGCCAAAATGCTCTCCCCGCTTGGAATACTCATCAATGAACTGATTACAAACTCCATGAAATACGCCTTTCAGGGGCGGAATCACGGCCTTATAACGATTACCGCAGCGCTGAAGGAGAATCTGGTTACTTTGGAATATCAGGATGACGGTGTCGGTTTTCCGGAATCCGTCACGTTCGAAACATCGACAGGCTTCGGCATACAGCTCATAAAAAGTCTGGTTGAACAGCTTCACGGCACCATCAGGATAGAACGGGGAAGCGGGACGAAATTCGTAATCCAGTTTGCGGGGTAAGGGGCTGCTTTTCCAATCCCGCGGGCGAAGACGGGGGCCTCGCCGCCGCCCGTTCCGGCCGACGTCGACCGGGCCATCCGCTCCAAGTCCTCCGCATCCGGCTTTGCAAGCCGGATGCGTCCGGGCTATCCGCTGCTGTCCCTGGCCCGCTCATCCTCCTGATCATCCTGCTCGCTCTCCTCGGGCACGGGATCTTCCCTCTCATCCGGTCTATCGGCGCGGCGGTAATGAACCGGAACGGGCCCGAAGAGCAGACCCTCCTTAGCCGTCAGTATCTCCAGGGCCAGCAGCTCGCCGGCGATGCGCGTCAGACTCCGTTCGTCTTCCGGCATGCCTATCAGGGCCGACTCGATGCCGAACCGTTTTTTCAGGAAAATGTAGTTTTTCCACAATGACTGTTTGATCTTGCGGATTTCCGACGGCCGCCGAAGCAGTTCCAGAATCTGCTTCTTGAGCGCCCCGTAATCGGAAGCGGAAAAAGATTTTATGCCGGCTATCGTTTTCCCCATCGCGTCAGCTTCCCTGCGTGAAATTTCCTGACACAGGAATTTGACGATATGCCAGCATTCCGCCGCTTCCTGCGGAGTGCCGAAATCCCTGTCGGAGAGCCAGACGAAGGCGAACATGCGCCTGCGCCAGTCCCACCAGCGGATGGGGCTTTGAAGGTCGATGGACGGGATGACGAAAAATCCCTCGCGGAGCAGCACCGAGCCGAAAATTCCCGGCGGATGCCCCAGCCGCTTGTTTTTGAGCGAGGTGCGGTACACGCCGCAGGAGGGGCTTCCCTCCATAAAAACGAAGACCTTGACCCCGGCGCGTTTCAGGGCCGAAAGGCAGGATTCGGATCCGGCGCGCATCAGTTCGTTCATATTGACTCCGGAGCGCGACTTGAGGTCGGCCGTGCCTGCCCAGAAATCATCGCCGTTCCCGCTGCGGAGACTCACAGGGTTGCGGGGAACGCCCATGCCGCTCATCACCTCGGGGCAAACCGGGTGCCAGATAAAATCTGCGCGCTCCCGTCCGATCAGGCGCGTCACGTCCTGTCCCTTTCCGTTGTATCGTACCTTGCACCCGAACTGGCAGGCTGAAACGCCGATCGATATCTTGTACTCAATGATATTATCCATACAGAGAAGTATAAGCCATAAAAGCGGAAAATAACGGTTGCGCGTTCATGCTTCGCACACGTCGGCAACTGCGGTATTCCTGCTTTTGCTGCACATTGCACGCAAATTTCGCCGAATTTGCGGACGGTCAGCGGGTTTTCAACGTATATTCAATGTATGATTTACGGGAAGGAGAAGCCATGAAAAGCCGGAATAAATTCGTTATGCTGACAGTCGCGCTGATCGCACTCTGCGGCGGTTATATCGTCTCGGGAGGGAAAGCCGAAAGTACCGCACACATCCCCGCCGTGTCTGCCCTTGACATGAATAAGTTCGAGGGCACCTGGTATGAACTGTCCCGCATTCCGATTCCGATTGCGGGCGACTGGGTCAATACCGTCGATAAGTACATCCATAATGCCGACGGAAGCTGGTCGGTGCGGTATGAGGGAAACAAGGGTTCGCCGGAAGGGAAGCGAAAGGTGCTCAAGCAGTCTCTGAGAATCCCCGATGCCTCGAAGCCTGGAGAAATGCAGGTAAGCTTTCTGCCCCTGATATGGGCGGATTACCGGCTCATTTATATGAGCGAGGATAACCGGTTTATGCTGGTTACCAGCAAAACGATGGATATGCTCTGGCTTATGTCCCGCGAATCCAACCCGCCCGCGGAGGCTTACGACAAGCTCGTTGCGCGGGCATCAGGTCTGGGGTTTGACACCGGCCGGCTGGAAAGGGTCCTGCAGCGCTACTGAGCCAAGGGAAAATCCCTGTTTTGCCTCCACGGGCCGGATCATCCGTCAAGCGATTGAAGGGGACAGGGAATCAAAGCATTCGGTCATCCACTGCAGTATTGCTATTTTTCAAGTTTGAAATAGTTCCATCAACTTTGATACTACCATAAAGGGCTTGCATTTTTTTTCATCACCGGGGTAATATTTTCCGCTTTTCACCAATACCCCTCTGCAGAGGGCATTCTCGGCGCCCCGCATATCAGTATTCCAATCATCGCCGATTATCAGAATGTCGTCCTCTTGGGACTGAAACGAGTTAATAACCGCGCTGAAATATTCTTTTGACGGCTTTCCGAGTATCGGTATTTTGATATCCGCGGCTGCTTCAAAGAGGTTTACGAAACTGCCGGTATCCAGATACCGCTTTTTTTCTTTTGCATAATACGGCGATCCGGATGCTGAAACGACACGCACCCCTTTTTGGATCAATTCAAATATATGCTGCAGGTCTTTATACGCGCAATTATTTTTCTCAAAGTCAAGCAAGGCTATCAGCGAAGGATGTTCATATTCCTGTTTTGCCGATACCTGTTCGATTTCCACTTTCGTTCCGACAATATACACGTCGGCTATATTTTCTCTTTTTATAAAAGCATTCAAAACGGCTATCGGATTGAATATTTGTTCCCTTTCAACCAGCATGCCGGCATCCCGCAGACGATTCCTGACCACATCGGGCGACTTGATCGAATTTGACATTATCCTGAAATCTTCGTTTCGTTTCTGTATTTCACGAATGAACTCTATTGAGTCAATATTTGCCGTAGTATGATTCAGCAGGGTTCCGTCAAGATCAATTATATAGTTCATGTATTCGGTATCCTCATTTTAATCTTTTCATCTGCTACTCTTTTGCTAAATACCCTTTCTCGAGGGCATGCCGAAGGAGAACCAATACGAACTCCCATATTTCCTTTGAGGCATCTTGAATATGACGATTTTTGTCGATGACCATCTGATAGGTAACATGGTGTTTTTTCCAGGTGAATCCCTCGGAGATGTAATTTTGAAGAAGCGGCTCCAATCTGTCGAAGACCGAGGCGAACTTCGCCTCATTCGTTTTTCTGTCCTCAAATTCATTCCAGAGAGACAGGTACTGTTCTTTTTGGTCCGCTTCTAAAAGGCCGAATATTCTTTGCGCGGCGATCTCTTCTTTTTCATGCGCCGAATCTCTTTGACTCGAATAGAGAAATGTGTCGCCGGCATCAAGTTCCACAACATCATGAATAAGCAGCATTTGAATGACTTTTTCCAGATTGACTTCAAAGTCGGCATACTCTTTCAGCAGCATCGCCATTACACAGATAGTCCATGAATGCTCGGCGTCATTTTCAAACCGGCTTTTATCAAATAGAACCGATTTCCTGAATATTGATTTAATCCTGTCTATTTCGATAATAAAATTCAACTGCTTTTCCAGTCTCGGGTTTACGCTAAAATCAATTTTGTTCATGCATAATGTCTCCGTTTTATAAATTCAAGGTAACGGCCGCCAAGGTCTTTCCCGCAGCTGTTACTTTCATCAATTCTTGTAGAGCACATACCCAGCCCTGAAGGAATCTGTCCTTGGATTGCTCAACCATGCAGTCCAATGGTTGTCAAGAAATGATTCCCTCATTATCGTCTCGTCCGAGGATGGATCCGTCATAAAATAGATTTTTTTGCCCTTGTCATAACCCGTCAGCAATGTCGCATGCGTATGGCGTTCATCAAAATTAATAAACACGATAACCGGCATATTTTTCGAAATATAATACCGCAGCTTATCATATGTCATATTCTGCTCAAAGCTGTAGGCATACTGATATTTTTTCGCCACTGCGTTTAATCCGCTTATGTCATTTCCATATTTTCTCACCCTCGAAATATCGGTTCCGGATAAGTTCCAGATATACTCCTTATCCAGAGGCTCTGCCAAATTTTGATAATATGAGATAATCATTGCCAAAGAAGTTGTCGCGCACGAATAATCGTCATTTTGCGGTATTCGGGTTAATTTGATAGCATGATATGCAGGTATTGCATCAATATCTTTTTGAGTAAGCATGACCTGTTTATGCACACAGCCTGAAGACAGCAAAACAACAGCGGCCAAAACTACAAATATAACCTGCCGTTCACTGGTCATTATTCCCTCCGCGACGAAGCGTTATTCAAACCTCTATTTTCAGGTCGATGCATGGAAGCGAAAATCATGGCATCCTCACACGCGACCTTATCCATCAATACAAGGTACCATACATTCCAAACCTGGTACATAAAATTTTTTTTTATTTAGACAAACTTTTTCTCTATCGCGACGCTGAAAATATTCTGCAGAACGATAAGGTCCTTAGTACCTAATAGCCACTCAGGCAAAAAAACGGTGTATGATGCCGGTTCTGCCGCAAACTGAGTTTTATCCATGGACAGGACTACCTTCGGGTAGTTGTCCGGGACTGATTCCAAAACCGAGAATTCTCTCTCAATAGTTTTGGAAGATGTCAGAAGAAGGTTATAATCGAAGATGAAAATCGGTTCAGATCGGAGAAATTATACTGGATATAAAATCAAGAATACGGGATGGTGAATTTAAGTAATACCTGGTAAATTGTACTTTTTCGCCCATTATTGGCATTATTATAAAAATGTTCAATCTTCCGTATCAATTTGCACACAGAGTTCCGAATCAGTAAAAACGGGAATAGAAGAGAGCGCTTCACCAAGGTCAAAAAGCCAGTACTGTTCATCCGGTTTCACCCCATCAGAGGTACGAGCTGCACCGGCTTCGGTGCACCGGGCAATCACTTCGGCTCCGGTTGTAATCTGTGCTAATATATGAAAACATTCTTCGTTTTTTTCCGTTTGAAGAATAAGAAAATGCCAGCGTTTCGGGTCCAGTTTTGTTATCCGGTCGGCTGGCAGATAAAAAAGACGTTTTAAAATCAAGGCCGACTTCCCGTCTGCGCGGCAGCGGGCGATTAATGCGTGATCCTTGGTCTTCACCATTGGAACACTAGTATAATATTCATCCTGCTGCTGACGATACTCTGTATATTCCGGTTTAATATTGATAAGGGTTTCCAGAAATTGTTTGAGGTATCCGGTTTCACTTGTACCTTTTTCTTTTCCAGGTCTGAGCGGAAAAGCGCCGATATTCGTCCGGCTGACTGAGGCAATCTGGGGGAAGGAAGTCTTGGCTTCTTTTTCATCCCCGGGGTATAGAACATAAGCCCCGATGCTCTCTCTGGTAAGAGCCTGCCTATTTCCTGAAGCTTTTTCTGCCCACAATATCGCGTCGCGATACCGGTGCATTTGATTAACAGCCTCTTCGGGCGCATTGTTTTTTTCAAGCCGGTACTTGGCGTCGAAAATCCAGGTGAAGACTGGCCTTTGCCCTTTGCCTTTGCGGTGCAGCCGGAGCACTATATCAGGGCGCTGTTCGACAGGGTCTGCCGTCATTCCATTCCAGATACCGTCAACTGCCGGTGTTAGTTTTGCAGTTGGTTGAAAAAGCAGTATCAGTTCCGCACCAGGTATCACAGTATCATTTCTTGAATATTCAAACTTCACCGTGCCCGAACGCAGTTCTTCATTGCCGCTGTCAAAATCGTCGTCGGCACGCTCTATGTCAAAGAATTTTTCATTGGTATTGACCCATCCAGAATCAATAATCAGGGCATCAATAGTAACAAGACACCACACTTCATAGAGCTGAGCCGCATTCTGTATTCCGCCCCGCAGATCCCGATCGAGAAATTTCATTCCCTGTTGCAGAAGATACCAGCTTCTCCGGATTCCCGCATAAAGGGGATCCTGTGAAAGTATGAGCGATACCTGCCGGAGTCCGCGATATTCGCCGATACCCCGCCAGAAGCGGTGCTGCTTAAGCACGGCCCATTCATCGGCCCATTCCTTCAGCCGGTTTTTAAATTGCGTTCCGATTCGTTTTACAGGCTCAATTTTACCGATTACTTCGTTCAGCTGAATAAGTGTTTCAAAAAGAATATACTTCATAAAGCGGTTTTCCGGAGTATCAGCGTCAAGCACGTGTTTCTCTACCCGGTACCGCCTGTGCACATTTTCATCAAGCCCTTCGGCGACGCACTCTTCGAGTCGAGGTGAAATCCGGCGCATCTGTTCCGCCCGCAGCATTTTAGTCTCGCTCACGAGACGCCGGCGGTGCTGTTCAACCAGTTTAACAAAGCGTTCCTCCATCATAGTGCGCACTTCCTGGAAAATTATAAGCCAGGTTTTCGATGATGCGTCCATTGAAGGATCGTGAGACCATCCCCACGTTGTCTGCCGCAGCAAATCAAGTTTGATCCACTCGAACTTTTCCTTAACATCATCAATCATAGTTTTGAAGTGGGTATAAATATCCAGTTTGGTCGAAAAAACCTGACTGCCGAATGAAGCAGTGTGCCGCTCTCCATCCGCAGTTTCCCACTCCCAGCAGATTTCAAAATCACCGAGGTCATTTCCAAAATTAACCGGAACATTCAATTTTTCCGATGACTTATCCCAGTCTGCGCTGCAGCACAGGGATTCAAGCGGGCTGAAAACCGAGGCCGTTACCGCATTTTTCAGATATATCGAAAAAGTGTACGAAGTCTGATCAAAAAAGAGCGCAGGGCATTCTGTCTTTGTAGAGCGAAGTGTTTCATCATCCTGGAGAACTATCGGTACGACATTTTTATTAAGGGTCACCGTTTCTGAGTTAAAATTACGAAATCTATAGCGCGCTTTTTCTGAAAGATCAAGTCCATTTGTTTCGGCCGTTCGCATTCGCTCCAGTCCATTGACAGTGCGCACAGAAAGGTTATCACATTCAAGGATTGTTTCGCTCATTTCGTACTGTCACCGATTTTTATCATCCGCCGCTCCTACACCCAGAAATCGGTAAAATGATTTGCCTTAAGCCGCTTCATCATCCAGAGCAGTTTCTTCTTAGAGCGGCATTCAATTGGATCTTTTGTATCTCGAAGGAGATCAGGTCGTATTTCACCTGACCATATATCTTTCAACCATTTTTTTTCAAGCTGACTATATAATTGATGGAGAATTGAACCTTTTCCTAGTTCTTTTAAATCCTCGCTTTCAGGATCAGCAACGCCGACAAATTTCAGTTTCTGGCTGTCCCCTTCAATTCTTGGAAGTACTTTCTGCATGAGGAAATCATCCCAGACGGCAAACATTTCTTCCTTTGATTCAGGTTTATAACATACGACAGATAACAAGAGTTCATTCAGTGCGCGATACGCTAATTCGAAAGGGGTGTTCTGTAGAATCTTGTTTATTTCTTTTAGAAATTCGACAGATTTTGATTTATCCTTTATTTCATCTTTATCAATACCAGGCAAATCTGATGCTCCGGCTTCAGTAATGATAGAAAATCCGAATAGTTTCGGCTCTTTCTGTCCAGCGAAAAATGCATCATAATCATTTGGAAAAAATTCCTGAAAATCGAGAGTCAATGCACGATCAATTACTTTCCGCGAAAATCCATGGGTGGTTTCATCCATATTTACAGTCCCGGCAACTATAAGGTTCGGGGGTA
This sequence comes from Spirochaetales bacterium, assembly GCA_043775705.1. Taxonomy (GTDB): domain Bacteria; phylum Spirochaetota; class Spirochaetia; order Treponematales; family Treponemataceae; genus Teretinema. Next base: position 26,618 of record JAYVSC010000070.1, read on the forward strand.
AGGGGATACCTTCATTTACCTTAAATGCATCCCAAACGGGATCGTCAGCAAGATCTACAAGACTTTCTCGAACCAATTCTAAATTTGTAGAAATAAGTGGCAATGAACTATATTCGCCGTTTTTCCATTTTCTTGACTCTAGAATTGAAAGATAATCCGCAAAATACTGCTCCACAGGAGCCAGGTTCATCTCATCAAGACACAACCAAAAGGGTCGAGTATTCGGACCAACGGAAGAAAGTGTGCCGCCTTGTGAAAAAATTTCTACCCATGCCTTTACTAGAAAAGATAGGAAACTGGTGGGTATATAACGTTCTCCGCCGATACGACTTATATAACCGAGCAAATCAGAGGGTTCATGCCAATCAGGACGAACTGCAACCAATTCATAGTTATCAGGTTTCAAGTAATTGTCAGAATCTGAACCATTAGAAGCTCGAGCTTGTTCAAGTACAAAACGAGTTTTACCAGTACCGGAAATTCCTGCAAGAAGGAGAAAAGGTTTTGGGAGAGACAAAGAGCTTCTTCGAGTTTCAATTATTATTAAATTCTGAAACTCACCACGATTTTTTTCTTCTTGAAAAAACTCATCTAAAAACTTTAAGTAATTACTTTCACCTAACACAGCTTGAGGAGACCCCTTGCTTGTTGCTTGATTATATAAATTCCAAGGAGAATCAGATTTTTTTTCTGATATTATTTTTCGAATATTTTCGATTGAGGTAGCATAATCATCAATATCAATTACAAATAATTTATTGTCAAAAAATTCTCGATCCCAAAAACTTAAAATTTTTTCAGTAACTAAACCATCATATGATGTTTTAAAATTCGTTTCTAACTGAAACCATTCAATAAACTTTCTTTGAATAAAATATACAGTTTCTATTCTTGAATTTTTAATTATTTGTTGTAGAGAATTAAAGTATAAACGGGCTGCTGATGGTACATAACGAGTAAAAGCACTATCTTTCTCTTCAAGCATTAACCATAATGCATTTGCACCATTTTGACCGACTTCAGAAATAGCTTGCGTTGGAAAATGGTTCGCACCAACATAAGGGGCTTCTTCAAATAATGTTTCACGATAAATACTGTGAAGTTTTCCTTCCTTAATTGGTATAGCATTTGGCAACATACGAATTGGATGGATTGTTATTGAAAAGTTTTTATCATCAAAATGGAACGGTGTTTTTATAATTCGCCCAAAACCCCAAAAACCTGGAACCCATTCTACTTTACCAGTATCACCGCCTAAATAGATAAAAACGAGATCATTAATCTCAATTCTTTCCTTAAATCTATTTAAACCTCCTAAATCAAAATCTTGTAATTGTAATATTTTTTGTCTAACTTCTGTCTCTGTTATTCTGACAATAAAGGTGTTCATTTAACCTCCGGTATATTACATGGAACT
>JAYVSC010000071.1:0-25304 GCA_043775705.1 Spirochaetales bacterium
GTTCTCGTGCATCCTTATCGATATAGACCATTTCAAGCTGGTCAACGACAATTACGGACATTTGAAAGGGGACGAAGTCCTGAAGCGGATGGGCGAGGCTATGGCCATGAAAAACATTTTCCGCGAGAACGACGTCCTGGCCCGCTACGGGGGCGAAGAGTTCATCATTCTCCTACCGGGAACCAGCGCGCATAACGCGCGGATTCCCGCCGACCGTTTTCGGGAATTCATCAAGTCGCTTCAGTTTTTCGATGACAGCGGAAAGCTGTTCAACATTACCATAAGCCTGGGTATATCCGAGTACCGGCCCACGGACCAGACGAATGAAGAAATGATAAACCGCTCCGATCAGGCTCTTTACTTCGCGAAGGAACACGGACGCGACCAGGTTGCGATCTACGACGACGTGTTCAAAGGCAAATAGACCTTTCGTCCCGCAGGATAACCTCCCGCCGATTCAGCAATTAACCGACTCACCGACTCGACTGAGCGATACAACGGTCCGTCATTCCGGGGCTGTAAAACGCCTTTGGGGAATGACGGATGCGCGTATCGCTTGAAGCGGCGGTACTAGGCGTCCCCTTCCGTTTTTACCAGGGTGCTTTTTTCTTTCAGTGTTTTTGAAAAGGCGAACTTCGGGGCCCAGGACGCGGGTTTCGCGGGTACGAGGATGTCTTCTCCAGTGGAAATGTTTTTCATGACACGCGCTTTTTTTGCTGCCTGGAGTTTCAGTGTCGCGGCGCCGAGTTTCCCTATAGTCACGCGCTCTCCCAAAAGGATGCCCGATTCAACGGTGGTAATGTAATCATCGATAATGGCCTTTGCGGCAATCTGGGTAATACCGTTTTTTTTCGCGACATAGGCGATGATGCACTTTTGGGTAAACTGGTCGACGTCCACACCCGTGTCGCCGGCGAGAGTTTTATTCAGTTTTACGAAGCCGTTGGTCAGGTATATCGTCGCTTCCCGTATGCGCTGGTCCTGGTCGCCCGTCTTCGTCCCCACGGGACAAACGGCGATGCGGTAGATCGCGGAGGTCTGCTTCAGGGCGCATCCCTCGAAGTCGGCGCTATGATTTTTCGCGACCGTATGAGGTCGAGAAACGTTCAGTCCCTGGACAAAGTCGGGGACGTCGCTGCGGAATTTGATGGAAGCGTATTCAAGCCAGTGCTTTCCGCCGGATGAGGGGCCGAAGCTGATGAGGGACCCGGAGTAGGTCAGAAGGATGGCTCCACGCCCGTCTTCCTTCTCGAGGGAATCGACCTCGACCATTCCGATGTTCGCAATCTGGCCGGTAAAAAGGTCGAACTTTTTCTTCCATATTGAGGCATACTGTTCGCGGTTTTCCCCGTCCTGGATAAGGGAATCAATTTGGGCCCTGATTTCTTCAGGCAGTTCATTAAACACTTTTTCATTCATTTTTCGCCTCTCCCCTGATAATTTCCGAATTTATGCTACAATAATCAATTCATGTGTATATTATACACACAGAATAGGAGATTAACTATGGAAATTTTCAACACTTTATCCGCGGTCATCCAAAGCCATGTGAAATTGATCGCGAAGACCTCGGGACTTCCGGTCAATGATGAAACCTATGAACTCCTCGCGTCCGCCTGGGTAGAAAAAAAGCAATGCTTCGAGGACGCCATTGCAGAGAACAGCCTGGAAGAGGTTCCTTTTTTTGCCCTGGACGATGCGAAAGGCGCCCTGGTGCTTACTTATTCCGGTTCTCTCATCAACATCGGCCCCCTCGTAGACGGCAAGAGACGCGCTGAATACACCTCGGTAGGACTGCGGACCGACGTACCGAAAACTGCAGTTGAGGAAAACACCGTCGTGTCGACGGACGTAGAAACCGATAATGTCGTCGTCTTTACCAAGGGACCCATCCAGCAGAGCTCACCCGTTTTCAAGATCGCAGTGAGCACGGAGAAGATGGAGGCGGACGAGGAAGAAGAACTCCTGACCCGCGTTTCGCAGGAAGTCACCGAAGAGTTCGTCGAAGTGAATAAAACAATCATTCAATAATGGCTATACGGGAAAGTCTGTCGGCCATCCGCTCGCGCAGGGGTTTACCCGCGCGGGGGGAGTATTTTAACCTTCTTGAGCGCACTATCACGGTTCTCGAACATGAAAATCCCGCGATGCGTCCCCCCGACGCCTCGGGACTTTCGGGAGGTTTTCTGCGCCTGAAGGCAGACATGCCGACCCTTATCCTGCCTGACCTGCACGCGCGAGTAGATTTTTTCATGAACGTGATGGACTCCCTTCTCCCCTCCGGACAGACGGTGCTCGAAGCCCTCTCGGGAGACGGGATACAGTTGCTCTGTCTCGGGGACGGGTTTCATTCCGAGAAGCGGGGACAGCTGCGCTGGCTTGCCTCGTTCAAGGAGTATGCGCACGGATACACAAAGCACAAGTCGATGGATTGTGAAATGCGCGAATGTCTTGCTCTGATGGAAATGGTGATGCAGTGCAAATGCGCCTTCCGCGAGAATTTCCATTTTCTAAAGGGAAACCACGAGAACATACTCAACGAGGAAGGGAACGGAAACCATCCCTTCCGCAAGTTTTCCTTCGAGGGCGAAATGGTGAAGGAGTGGATGCTGAAATTCTACGGGGACGAATTCATCCAGATGTACGCCCTGTTCGAGAAGAGCCTTCCTCTCTTCGCTTTAGGCGAAAACTTTCTCGCCTCGCACTCAGAGCCTTTTGATTTTTATTCCGAGGATGAGCTTATAGAGACCAGGACAAGGGGCGACGTCGTGCTCGGCCTTACCTGGACCGACAATGACGCGGCTTCGGAAGGCAGCGTGAAAAAAATGCTCGACCACTATCTGCCACTCGTGCCGGGTTCCGTGTATTTCGGCGGACATCGGCCGGTTCACGGACAGTACAACTTCAGGGCCGACAACAAATATGTGCAGATACATAATCCTTCCATAGAGAATACGGTTCTGGTCATGAACGGGCGCGAGTTCGATCCCGTTCGGGATGTAAGGGAAATTACAAAAAGGGGAGAAGAATAGATATGGCAGAATTACCCGAGATGATCGGCAAGTACAAGATCGTGTCTCTTGTTGCCAAGGGCGGAATGGGCGCCGTTTTCAAGGCAATTCATCCCACGCTCAAGCGGTATGTCATTATAAAAAAACTGACGATAAAAGGAAACGCTTCCGTCATCGAACGTTTTAAAAGGGAGGCTCAGATCCTCCTGGACTGCAACGATCCCCATATCGTCAAGCTCTATGACTATTTCAAGGAAGGTAATTCCCATTATCTGGTTCTCGAGTACGTGGACGGCATGTCGCTTGACGTATTGATAAAAAAAAGGCGCTACCTTTCCGGTGAACTATCCCTATTAATTTTCCTTGACGCCTGCCGTGCCCTCAAGTATGCGCATGACAACGGCATTATCCACCGTGACATAAAGCCGGGAAATATTTTAATTTCCAAAACGGGGGATGTAAAGCTCGCGGATTTCGGGATAGCCTCGACGGAGGAGGACCAGGACAACGGGCTCACGAAGGAGGGCATGACCCTCGGAACGCCGTCCTATATGCCTCCCGAGCAGTTTGAAAATTCGAAGAACGTGGACAGGAGGGCCGATATTTACTCGATGGGCATTATGCTTTACGAGATGGTCACCGGGAAAAAGCCCTTTCCCGGAAACTTCGCTCCCGACACGATCATGATGATACAGAAGGGCCGGTACGTGAAGGCACGAAAGCTGAATCCCGACCTTCGTCCCATTATATCCGACCTTATACGGAAGATGGTTCAACCGAACCCGAAAAAACGCTACCAGGACATGGGAAAGATCATTCATATCGTCGAGAAGTACCAGAAGCTTTTCAGAATCGAAGAGATCCAGGGGTGCCTTGTCGACTGCATGACGGTCCCGAATTTTGAGGAGCCGGTTTTCAAAATGCGGACGAAAAAGCGCGTTGTCTTTTTCCTTTCCCTGTTTTTCCTCGCTGCCCTCGCAGGCGCCTCTTATTGGGCGTGGACTGGGGGCTACGTGCACCGTTATGTGCTTGCCGACCGATACGGTGCCGTAAGGATTGCCGTCCGGCTGCCTTCTTCCCTTAAGACCGCAGACGAAGTTTTCCTGAAGGCAAGCCTATACGAGAACGACCGGAAAGATTTTCCCGAGGCGGATACAAGCGCGGTCTCTTTCAATTTAGCGAAGCCCTCTCAGGACAAGGACGCGAACAGCTTCCTTTCAAATACTCTCTTCGTCGCGCCCGGCGCATACCGCATGAAGCTTTTAGTGGAGCAGAGAATTTACTGGTACTCGTTTACCGTTGAGACTCTGCGGAGTCTGGAGAAAAAGAAACTGGGCGAAAAGCTCATCTCCATAAGCTTTGACGACGTGCCGTCGCGCCCGATAGAGGTGAAGACAGAGGCCTTCGACGCGATCACGGGAAAAAACATAAGCGCGGCCTCGATTTATACGGTTCTGGATAACGGCATGTGGCTTCCCCTCAATTCCTATCCCAAGGAGCGCCTCCTTACCGGCACCGTACGGAAGTTCCGCGCGGATTCGGACGGGTACTACAGCGAGCTCTTTTCCCTGAAGGTGTATCCTTATCAGGACGAGCTCCGCCTGCATGCCTGCCTGGTTCCGCTTCCGGGCAAGCTGAGCATCGTTACGGGCGAGACGCATCTCAGACTCTATATCAACGGCTCGCAGACCGTGGTGACCGGCGGCGAGGATATGAAGACGGATTCGCTTGAATCCTACCGGGGAGGGAACGGGACATGGACCCTTCCTGCGGGCCGCTATGAACTCGAAGCAGTGGAGGGAAAAGTCTCGGCGCGCTCCGCATTCATCATAGTACCCGATATGGTTACGAGTATATCGATCAAGAATTCAAACGGCAGAGTTACTGTCGAAAAGGAATAAGACATGTCATTGATACTGAAACGGATCATTATGGTTTTTCTTGGAATACTGGGAGCATGCATTGTCTGGCCCTGTCTTCTTACAGTGCAGTACTATCAGAATTCCTTTCACGGGTATTTTGTTTTTTCTCTTGTGCAGGGCTTGATTTTCGGCGCCGTCTTCGGCTCGATCTTCGGCTCTTTTGAGGGCATCGTGGTTTCCTCCCGACCCAAAGCCTTTAAGGGCATGCTCTTCGGTGCCCTCGCGGGTCTTGGCGCAGGCGCCCTCGGAGTGATCACCGGCCAGTCCTTCCTCTTTTATTTCGCGGATATGCTTTCCAAAAATTACCAGAACGTGAGCGGCATAGGGATTATCTTCGCGAACGGGGTCAGCTGGATTTTCATCGGGGTGTTCGTCGCGATGATCGAGGGCATCCGTTCGCGCTCGATGCGGAAGATATTCGTCGGCCTCGCGGGCGGCATCGTCGGAGGGATGATAGGCGGAATCACGCTGCAAAGCCTGGTGTACATATTCCCGGCCAACCGGGTTGCCCTGCTTGCGGGCCTTGTCCTCTTCGGCTTTTCCCTCAGCTTTTTCTACTCTTTCTTTGAAAACAGATTTTCCCTCGGCTCGGTAAAACTCTTGAACGGTCCCCTGAAGAACAAAGAATACCATCTGAGCAGGGCGCGCATGAGCATAGGGACGAACAACACCTGCGACATTGTCCTCTCGGGATACCGGGAGGTAGAACCAGTTCACGCCTTTATCACGATAAAGAAAGGACGCGTCGTTTTTTCGGGCGCGAGCAAGGATCACCCGGTGAGGATCAACGACGAGAAAAAGGATGAGTCCTCCCTCCGGCGGGAGGACGTGTTTGCCGTCGGCAGCGCGAAGTTCATGTACGGGATATTCTCATGAAGGTGGATGAAATGAAAAAAACAAAATGGACAGCAGCGGCCGTCCTTGCCCTTATCGTTATGCTCTGCGGCATCGGCCCTCTTTCGGCGCAGAACGTCACCATCACGCAGGTAGATTCCTCGAAGCTTCTGGCCCTGCAGACGGTCCGCCTTTTTCTCGACATTGAGCTTCCCTCCAACGGGAACGGCGTCAAGACCGATTCCATACGGGTAAGCGAGTCGGCGGACGGCAGCGCGTATATCGATGTGCCCGTGCGCTCCGTGTCGCGCTCGGCCAACAAGGATGAGGGCATTTCGTTCCTGTTCCTCCTCGATGCCTCCGGCAGCATGTGGGACGATCTTGACGGGAAGATGACTGCCGATGCCTCTGCCATGCGGATAACGCATGCAAAAAAGGCAGTGAAGGAATTCGTCGCCAATATATCGCTTCTTGACCGCGCGGGACTTGCGCTGTTCAATTCCAAATACAGCGCCGTGCGCACAATATCATCCGACGTCAGCGGTATACCCGCCTCCCTGGACGCGATAACAAAACCTTCGAAGGAAGACGCTTACACCGAGCTGTACGGCTCGATCAAGGAATCCCTGACCGGCTTCGGCGAGACCGGAAGGCGCAAAGTTCTGATCGTTCTCTCCGACGGCGAGAACTTTCCCTTTGACCGCGCGAAAAGCACGACAACGGTAGAGGACGGGATTGAGGTCGCAAACCGCGAGGGGATTACCTGCTACGTGGTCAACTTCGGCGATGCTAGGGACTCGAACGTGCCCCAGATCGCGCTCGGCTCTGGCGGCCTTGTATTTGACGCCCGCAACGGAGATGAGCTGCTCGGGATCTACAATACGATCAGGGCGAATATTCTCGACGAGTACGCCCTCACCTATATCGCCGCCATGTTTCCGGGGGACAAGCGCTGGGTGAAGGTTACCTATCCCGCCCAGAGCGGTTTTGCCGAATCGGTGCGATATTATTATTCCGGCACGGTGCTCGGCTCGAACACGCAGGGAATTCAGTGGTTCTATATTCTCTTCATTATACTGCCTCTTTTAATCTGGCTCTTTTTTCTCCTTTTCAAGCTTGAGAAAGAAACCACGGAAGCGGGCATCCAGCTTTTATACGGCGCGAAGAACATGCATACCAAGGCCTTTACCCTTACCGGTTCGCAGACGATTATCGGAGGAGACGATACGGCTGACATTACTCTCTCGGGAAATCCCGCAATGAAGGGCAATGCCGCGACTATCCTTTTTGACAAGGCAAAAGACCAGTATACGATAACGGCCCAGTCGGACCTGACGGTCAACAACAAGCCGGTCAGGACGAGAGTGCTCGAGAGCGGCGACGTCATCAACATGTCGGGAACCGTCGTTGTGTTTGACGAGGCCGCGAAAACGAAAAAGAAATAAACGGTTCGTTCCTGATCAGCCCGAGACACGGTGTTTCCGCGCCTCGGGCTTTTTTTGCGCCCAGCACTTTTTTTCTCGTTCCAGGTAAAAAAAACTAATTCATTCATATTTCTTCAAGAAACGCCGATAATTATGGCAATACCTTATTCAAAATCAGGATTTATAAAAAAGAAACGGTACAAGGGGGAAATTCATGCTTGAATTGAAACAATTGAGCATCTGCAACTATACATCAGCGGTCGAGCTGTACAGAAAAATGATCGAGGAAAACAGGGTATTCGACGAGCGGCTGCGGAATCTGGATACAGATGACAAGTCCATACGGAAACTCCTCCAATACAGCTATGATACCGAGAATAATCTCTTTTTTCTTGCGTATCAGCGCAACAGCGCGGTCGGCTTCATAGACAGCACGCGCGTGACCAAGGATAACGGTCCCGACGAATGGTACATCAAGGCGGTGTATCTAGCTCCCGAATACCGCAGCTCGAAGAATTTCGAGTTTATGGTGTACAAGACCGAGAAACTGGTAAGGCAAAAAGGCGTGAAGAATATATTCTCGAACGCCCTGATGGAGAATAACGAAGCGAATACCTTGTGGGAAAACCTTGGGTATACCATAGAATCGGATAAACGGACCAAAGGATTGTAGAATGGAATATTTATTCGAGGGAATCAAGGAATTCAACTCAAATGATTTTATCGAGCACAAAGATCTCTTCAAGTCCATCGGACAGGAGCAGCGCCCTCATACGCTATTCATCGGATGCTCGGATTCAAGGATAGTCCCCAACCTGATCACGAAAACCCTGCCCGGGGAACTTTTCGTAATCAGGAATATCGCGAATATCGTTCCCCTGTACCGGGAATCAAATGAATTTCTCGCGACCACTTCGGCGATCGAGTACGCGGTCAAGATGCTCCATATAGAGAACATCGTGATTTGCGGGCACTCGAACTGCGGCGGCTGCAACGCCCTTTTTATGGACGAGGCGACCGCCGCCGAGATTCCCCATACGAAAAAATGGCTCGAGCTCGCGAACCGGGTAAAGGACAAGATAGAAACAGACGGATATTCCGATCTTGGCGAGCGGGAGTGGAAAACCGAGCAGCTCAATATCGTCGAGCAGATGAACCACCTGATTACATATCCCTATATCAAGGAACGGTTCAGGAACAACGAGATCAACATTCTTGGCTGGTATTACATAATCGAAACCGGCGAGATATTCAACTATGATAAAAAAGAGAAGAAATTCTTCAAGATAGAATAGTCCTTTTCTTCTTTCCGGGTATAAATACATGCTATGAGAGGTCTGGATCGGATCCGACAATAAGGTAAATTCCGCAAGCCCCTTTGACGACCGCTTCAGCAGAAAGTCGGGAGTGAGCGCCTGGTAGAATACCAAGGCGAGGCCGGCGCATTGAGCGCCGGCTTTTTTTATGCGGATAATTTTTTTCCATACATGAAGAGGGCGAGTCCGAGGAGAACCAGGCACAATCCCCCGATTTTCCACAGCGATACCGGATCCTTCGGAGAGCCGAGAAGGCCGAAATGAGAAAAGGCGGCGGAGGCGGCGAGCTGCCCGACGAGAAGTATTATCGTCATATTGGCAACCCCGAGACGGGGAATGACGGAACTCGTGTAGAGGGAGATGCCCGCGCCGATGATCCCCGCGATATAGAGCCAGGGAGGCACTACGGATATCTTCCCGATAAAACCGTTTCCGCTCCCCTTCACGAGGCATGAAACAATGGCAGCGGCGCTTCCCGCAAGCCAGAAAATCACGTTTACCGCGCGCTGGTCCCCTGAATAGATGCCTGCGTTCGCGTTCATTGAAATATGCAGGGTAATAAGCATACCTACCGTCACTGTTGAAAAAAAATACAGCCACATATGTCTCTCCTTTCGATTTTCCAGTAGTATGGAGAGAAATTGACACGTCTGCCAGGACATTTGTCCTGAAGGGAGAAATGAATGGGTGTAACCTCCGGTCTCTGCGAATTGCTCACCGATGCCGCAAGTAAATGCCGGCTTCCGGTGAAGGAAAAGATATTTGAAAAAGGGGAATATCTCTTCGACCAGGATGACGAGGCGGGAGGAGTCTACTTCATTCTTGAGGGACTCGTGAAGTCCTGCATCCTCTCGGAGAACGGCAAGGAAGTATTAATCGCGATTTCGGGTCCAGGCGAACCCATCGGGGATATGGAATACTTTCTCTGCGAGCCGGTCTCATGCTCGGTTATTGCCCTGGAGCGTGTGAGATGTCTGTATGCGCCGAGGCGGATGATGGAAACGGCCCTGCAAGTGTCCCCCAGTCTGTGCATAGCCCTGGCCCGGGTACTTGCAGTACGCCTTCGCAGGAGTTCCCTCCGGGTGAATGCGCATCTGCTCTTTTCGCTCGAGTACAATCTGGTAAAGACCGTGCTGACCCGCTTCGATTCGGCCTTACCCGAAAAGCGGACTATCCTGAGATCGGAGCTTGCCGAATACCTGGGCGGCACGGAGCGTCACCTGAACCGCGTTCTGAAGGGCCTTGCAGTCAAGGGCATCCTCGCCCTTTCCGGACCGCGCATCGAGTGCGTCGATGCCGTGAAAGGGCGCGCCCTGCTGTGCGATTACGAAAAATAGGTGCTTTCAGGCTTATTTATTTCACGTAGGACAGGAGGGTCTCGAGGATAATCTCGTGGCCTGCCTCGTTCGGGTGTATGCCGTCCGTGCAGAACTTTGAAGAGTAATCGGGGCAGGTGAGAAAGTTTTCCCTTACATTGATAATTTTCAGATTATTGAGCGAAGCAGTCTGCTTCACTATATCGCTGTAGGCTTCCTGCCAGCGGTAAATGCGGTTGATGTCGCCGAGCCATCCGAGAATGTTTTTCGGGTTCAAATTACGGCTTATCCATTTGAAATACTTGACCGGCTCGAGCGGGGGCAGGGCCATGAACACCGGCTTTATCGAGAATCCCTTGAAGAGATCGATGATCGACTGAAGGGTCAGGGAGAACTGCTCCATCGGGGTTTTCGGGAGATGCAGGGCAAGGGGATCCGACGAGACTTCAGCCCAATTGTAATCGCAGTCATTCCCTCCGAATTCGATAAGCACAATGTCATCCGATTTCGGTTGATTGCGGAATGTTGACTGTTGCATCCGCGCATAGGCTTTCCCCGTCGTCATACCGAAGCTTGCATGATTGGTAATAATCGAGCCCGTAATTTTTTGGAAACCGGTAACGCAGTTGTTTTCAAGCACGCGATACCGCCCGTCTGTATCATCCAGGATAACCCCTTTAAGAATAGAGTCACCCCACACACTTATTTGTCTATTTGCCAGATTCATACACATATGGACTGCGTTCGCACGAAAAGGGTTGCGAAAAAAGTATGTAAAAACGCCCCTTGTATTCCAGATATAACCATATTATAATTAGTTATAGGCAGTTATGAACTGTTATAGACTGCAAGGGGGTTTATATGGACGAAAAAGCGATGACCACACAGGAGGTTGCGAAGTTTCTCAATATTTCCAACCAGATGGTATATAACCTGATCAAGCAGGAGATGATAACCTCCTTCAAGGTCGGGTCATCGGTGCGGATCCTTTACGGCGATCTGCTGAATTATATCGACAGGCAAAAAACCGTCTCCGGAGCAGTGCACATGAAATACGGCAACTCCGATCTCGGCGCTTTTTCGCTTCGGAATGTCTGCAGCCATCTCGGCTCCTTTGCACTGAGCGGGATCAATTTTGATTTCCCGTTGGGGAAAACCATATCGTTTGTAGGCCCGTCCGGGAGCGGCAAAACCCTTCTATTACGAAGCATCGCCGGAATTGAAACTCTGGACGCTGGTGCGGTTTTCGTCGGTCCGACGCGGATCGATGCCATGACTGTCGGCGCGAGGCGTATCGGTTATGTCTTCCAGGAAAATACCCTGTATCCCCATATGGACAGCAGCGAGAATATCGGATTCCCGCAAACGATGCGCAAGATGAGCAAGACCCAGATCGAGGATGAGGTTGCCCGCATCGTCGAGAAATTGCAGATTCCTGCCCAGTATTTGCCGAAAACCCCCGATGCGCTTCCCGAGGGCATCAAACAGCTGGTTGCGATAGCCCATGCCCAGTCGAACGCAATGGATGTGTATCTCATGGATGAACCGATGAGCTGTCTGGATATTACGATAAAAAAGGGGATGCGCGTTTTTCTCAAGGCCCTGGTCACCGACCTCGGAAAGACGACGATTTATGCCTTCAACGACCCGGAAGACGCCCTCGCCCTGAGCGATTACGTGGGCGTGCTCGATCAGGGCCGCCTGGTGCAGGCAGGCCCCGTACGCGAGGTCTATGAAAGACCGCTTTGTCCCATAGCCCTCGAGGCCTTGAGCGTGTACGGTACCGTGCGCATTCCGGTAGAGGTGAAGTCCCATATCACTTTTCCCCTGTCCCTCCCTTCGGAAAAAGAAGACGGAGTATATACCCTTTATTTTCGCCCTGACGAGCTGGAGGTATTGCCCTCAAGCGGAGCAGCTAAGGCCGGTCCATCCGGTCCGTCCGGTGCGATTTCGGCCGAGATTCTCTCAAGCAGGTTTATCGACGGAAGCCACATGACCGCCAAATGCCTGCTGGACGGGACCATACAAGCCGATCTCATCCTCCCCCCCGACACAAAGAAAATTTTTCTGATGAAAGCGCGTCACCTCTATTTTTTTCCCGCATAACGGAACCCCGCGCCGTCGCCTTTAGCCTTTGTGGAAGACGCTGCTTTTCATGAATCCGGTTTTCATGGTATGGAGACCCTCGGAGAGGGATACCTTCATTACATGGGGATTCAGGATGCGCTTGTAGGTGCGGTCGATCTCGTCGAGTCCGGTGCGGACGTTTTCCCGGATAGCGGTCAATGCTGCCGGGGGGACGCACCGCGCCCCTGCGCATATTTTTTTCGTGAGCATCTGTCTTATTTTCGCGGCGGAAAAAGAAAAATTCTGATAGTTGTTCGAGGGATGGAAATAATTGTATTCGGTTCCCTCTTCGATCATTTCGCCTTCAAGGGCGAGGACATCGGCCTTGATGGTTCCGTCTCCGTTGTAGAGTCTCCACACCTGCTTGACGCCGGGGTTCGTCGTCTTGTCCGGGTTGTCCGACATTTTCATCGTCGGTATCAGGCTGCCGTCCTTATCCGACCGAGCGGACAGCTTGTACACTCCGGTAAAGGAGGACTCGCTTCCACCGGTGACCATGTGGGTGCCTACTCCCCAGGAGTCTATCGGCGCCTTGTTGAGCACCAGGGATTCGATTATCTCCTCGGTGAGTTCGTTGGACACCGTGATCTTCGCGTCGGGAAAGCCCGCCTTGTCGAGAAGGATGCGCACTTCGCAGCTCAGGTACTGTATATCCCCTGAATCGAGGCGAACCCCGAAATTATATCCCTTCGCGGCAAGCCCCGCTCCTGCTTCGATCGCGGCTTCGATGCCCGAGCCGAGGGTATTGTAGGTGTCGATGAGAAAAATGGATTTCGCGGGATAGATTTCGGCATAGGCATTGAAGGCTTCCAGCTCGTTCGGGAAGGACATCACCCAGGAGTGGGCCATGGTGCCGAGGACCGGTATTCCATATTTCTTTCCGGCGAGGGTATTGCTGGTTCCGTCGGCGCCGCCGATAAAGGAGGCCCTGCTCGCGCTCATTGCCCCGTCCTTTCCCTGCGCCCGGCGGAGGCCGAATTCCATTATCGATCCCCTGTTCGAGGCGAGCCATATGCGCGCGGCCTTCGTCGCGATGAGGCTCTGGAAATTAACCATGTTGAGGATGAGTCCTTCTATGATCGCGGCCTCGATCACGTTGGCGTGAACCCGGATTACCGGCTCGTTCGGGAAGATTATCGTGCCCTCGTCCATCGCCCATATGTCGCCCGAAAAGCGGAAACTACCGAGATAGTCGATAAAGCCGGGCTCGAAAATGCCGATGGTCGAAAGGTACGCGATGTCTTCATCGGAAAAGCGAAAAGACTCGATGGTGTCGAGGAGGGGCTCAAGACCGGCGAATACGGAAAAGCCGCCGTTGTAGGGCTGACGGCGGAAAAACATGTCGAAGACCGAGGGGGTATTGATGTTTTTTTTCCAGTATCCCTGTGCCATGGTGAGTTCGTAAAAATCCGTGAAAAGGGCGCTAGTGTTCATTGTATGTTTCCTTTTTTATGGTGGAACCCGCGCCTGTCTTCACGATCTCGATGCGGTTCGGAATTCTGTTTTTCAGTTCGGCCACATGGGAGATGAGTCCCACCATGCGCGTTCCCCTGATCTCGTCGAGTATGGATATCGCGCGCTCGAGGCTTGACTCGTCGAGGGAGCCGAAGCCCTCGTCGATGAATACGGCGTCGAGCTGGATGCCGCCCGAGCGGGACTGGATCGAGTCCGCGAGTCCAAGGGCAAGGCTGATGGAAGCCATGAAGGTCTCGCCGCCGGAGAGGGTACCCGAGGGCCTGCTCTTGCCGGTATAGGCGTCCTGTATCTCGAGGTCAAGGCCCGAGAGGCGGTTTCCCCTTCGGTAGCTTTCGTTCAGCGCAATGCGGTAGCGTCCCTCGCTCATCCGCTCGAGGCGCGTGTTTGCGTATGAGGTGATTTCTTCCAGGTACATGCCGAGTATCCAGGCGTCGAAGGCGGTCGAAAGGCTGTTCTTTCCGGTCAGGTCATTGGCGAGCGATGCGAGCTTGCCGCTTGCCTTCGAGCGCTCGGCCCTTTCCTTCTCGAGCTCGTCGGACCGCGCTTTCAGGGAATCGAGGGCCGACAGGACTGTATTTTTTTCCTCGAGGCGGCGGTCCGTCTCCCCGACGCGCGCGTCGAGCGCCTCTATTTCCGCCTTCACTTCAGCGCTGCCAGGCCCTTTCCACAGGGATGCTTCCGAGGCAAGCTGATGGACAAGAGTGCGCGCGGCGGCGAGTTCCTCCCCGAAAGAGGTGATCTCGCTTTCCATCGCGGAGGCCTCTTCGGCCCCGCATGCGGCGCCAAGCACTTCCTCACCTCCCGAGAATCCTGCGGATGCGCATTCATTCTCGAAGACCAAAAGCTCTTCCTCGCCCTGTTTCCTCAGAAGGAGAAGAGTCCTTTCTATTTCCGTCTTCTTGCCTCCGAGGGCCGAGCTTTGAATGCGCGCTTCCTTGAGCTTCGCGTCATGGTTTGCCGTGTCCGCTTCGATGCTCATGATGGCTGATATGCAGCGCTCGAGGGCATCGGAGGCATCTGTGGGATCGGGCATCACGTCGTGAGCGGAAGCAGATCTGCTTCCGGCCGTTTCGGGCGAATCGGCCGTTTGCGGAAAGGCTTCTTTATACCGTTTTTGCTTGCTGTCGATTGCGGCCTTTTGTTCGGCCACTTGTGTCTTCAGGTCAAGGAGTTCTTCCTGCAGCCGTTTGTTCCGCGTTTCGAGCTCTTCCCGCTTGCGGCGCAGCTCGGCGGATTCGCGGATCGCTTTCTGTGCGCGATTGAGGGCGTCCGCCGCATTCTGCATCGAAGCCGATGCTTCGCGCACTCGTTCGTTGGCCTCGGCTGGAGAGGGAATATGCACGGGCGTGATGCACTCCCGACCCTGGCCGCACGCCGCGCAGTATTTTCCGATTATGTCCTTCAGCCTGTCATTTGCGGTTTTCAGGTCAGCCTCATGCCCCGAGATTTTTTTCTCCAGGGCAGTCCCTTTGAGGACAATGAGTTCTTTCCGCCGTTTGCCGGATTCAAGCCTGTCCGTGAAGGTGAATTCGGCGACTGATGTTTTTTTCGCGGGAGACGGGTGGACGGGCGAGCCGCAGACGGGGCAGGGCTCTCCGTCTTTCAGGACAGAAGAGAGATCATGGGCAAGGCCGCCGGTATGCGCCGCCTTCGCCTCCTCCTCGAGCGCCCTCTGTTCCGCGTCGGCTATCCCGCTGTCGCGCGTGTTGAGCGCGAGCTGTTCCCTCGTATTTTCCAGCGCGCCCGAGTGCGCCCCTATCGCGTTCTTCTCCCTCTCGTATTCGTCCGCGAGGATTTTTTTCGCCCGTTCCGTTTCGAGCTCTTCGCGGGCAAGGGCGTTCCTTTCCGCGGAAGCATCGAGGGCGAGGGAGAAAGCTTCCAGTTCGGCAATCCTGACCTTGTGGGTATTGTCTTCTTCCTTTAGAAGGGAGGCCTCTTTCTGCAGATGTGTTATTTTTTTGCGGGTATCCGCATGGACGCGGGTTTCGGTTTCCAGGGTTTGCGCGATCTCGACGGCAATGCGGAGACGTTCCTTGCGGAGATGAAGGATGTCCTTTTCCGCGTGAAGGGACGCTATGTACGCTCTTTCGGACTCGAGGGCGTCGAGGACGTTCTTTTTCGATTCGCTTTCCTGTGCAAGAAGGGCAAGCTCTCCGGCAAGCTGCGCGGTCCGCGCCTTGGTGCCTGCGGTCTGCCGGTATTTCACCGCAAGGCTTTCGGCCCGCCTGGAGGCAAGGAGCTTTTCCTTTTGTGTTTCGATCAGGGGAATTCTCGCTTCCATTCCATCGAGACGGACGGACAGGGCGCGCCTCTGTTCGTTTTTTGCTTCCGCGGCGCGCGCCTGCTCGAGGAAAGCGGCCTTGCCCGAGAGCTCCTTACGGAGAGAGATCTGAGCGGCGCGGAGCGCTTCTGCCTCTTCGAGGGCGAGGGCGCGCTCTCCATCGTAGGAAAGCCGGTTAAAGCGCTCGCCCAGGGCGAGCACGGCACTTTCCGTATCCTGCAGGAGGCTCATCATTTCCCTCGCTCGGTTGCGGGCAAGCTCGGTGACAGCCTTGTATTTCTCCACCGGAAAGAGCTTCGAGAGCACCTCTTTCCGCTCGTTCGAATTCTGTTTCAGAAACTGGGAAAATTCTCCCTGGGGCAGGAGCACAATGCGGGAAAACTCGTCTTCGGACAGACCGATAAGGTCGAGTATCTTCCGGTCGGTCTCGCTCTTGTTCGTTGACGACTTGTTCTGCCAGCCTTCTTTCGTGAGGATCTCGAAGGTCACTTCCTCGGCGACGTTCTGCACCTTGCCGCTGCGCACGCCGATCCGGTCAAAGGGCAGGGAGCGGCAAATGCGGTAGCGGATTCCCGAGAGGGTAAACTCGAGAACGATGGCGCTTTCCTCGCTGTCATCCGAAAACTGGCTGCGCATCGCGCGGGCAAGTCCCTTTCGGCCGCCGGGGGCATTGCTGTAAAAGGCATAGGAGAGCGCATCGAACAGAGTCGTCTTGCCCGCTCCTGTCTTTCCGTATACCAAAAAAATGCTGCCGAGTTCGCTGAAATTGACCGTATGAGTGCCGCGGAAGGGGCCGATATTCCGGAGGGTAAGTATTTCAGGTCGCATCGGAACACTCCGCGAGCAGGGCAGTGAACAGCTCTTTTTTTTCGGGATCTACGGCTCCATAGAGCATTTCCTCGAAGCGGCAGAAATCCGAAACAGGGTCTCTCTTTTCGTCCAATGCGTCTTTCCCGTTTCTGAGTGCGCTGTCCGTCCCCGCGGGATCAGTGCCCGAAAAATCAGTGTCCGCGCCCGGACCCTGCCTGAGGCTCAGGAGGAAGGGGAATTTGGGGCGAAGCAAGTTCATCGGATTCGCGATGAGGCTGTCGTCGGTGAGGGTTATCTCGAGATAGTCGGGAGAGTGGGAGTCGAAGGAAACCCCTGAGTAGAATTCGGCGAAGCTGCCCGAAAGACGGACGACATTGCGGAATGGCACGACGGGAATGCTCGTCACCAAAACCGGGAAGGAGGGAGAAGTGCAATCAATATCGAGTTTCAGGAATGACTTTTCGTTTCCTGCCTCGTCAAAGGCATAGGCAAGGGGGGAGCCCGCATAATACATCCGGTCAGTCACTTTTTGCGTCCGGTGAAGGTGGCCGAGGGCGACAAAGCTGAAGTCGGAAAAAAGGGAGGGACTCACCTGTTCGGCCGTTCCCAGGAAGAGACGCTCCGATTCGGACTGAGTGCCTGCGAGGGTAAAAAGATGGGCGACCAGTATCGAGGGCATGACTTTCAGTTCCGGACTTTTGAGGAGCGTCCTGAAGCGCCGGGAGGCTTCGGCGGCCAGGTCTGCTTGCGAGAGCAGGATGGGAATGGCTTCGGAACTGAAATCGAATTCCCCGCTTTCAGCCTGTATTGCAGAAGCCGTTTTTTCCGAATCCGGACTTTTCAGGGTTCCCGGAGCCAAAAAAGGAAGCAGAAAAAGTGCTAGCCGTTCCCCGTTGTGAGCGGTTATAATGATTGGATTAAAGGTTTGCTCCGGATTGCAGATAATGTGTATATGCTGACTGCCCAAAATTCGGTCCGCATAGGACAGTCTTTGGGCCGAATCGTGGTTTCCGGGTATAATGCACACCGAAAGAGCGGGAAAATCCTGCCGGATGCGCACAAGGAAATCGCTGAAGAGCTCTACCGCCTCCGCGGGTGGAATTGTTCTGTCGTAAATATCGCCTGCAATCAGCAGGACCGAGTAATCATCCCTGGAGAGGCAGACGCGCAGAAAATCAAGCATGTGCCTCTGGTCTTCGAGAAGTGATGTTTCATGCAGGCTTTTTCCCAGATGCCAATCGCCTGTGTGGAGCAGTTTCATGATATATAATGTATGAATATTCCTGCGCTCTGTAAAGGGTAATAAATTGATGAAAAATAGTTTCAAAATAGCGTTGTGTACAATTTCTCTTGTACTCCTTTTATGCTGCACGGCGGGCGTATTTCTTCTCGTGATAGGGCCCACAAACCGCCTCCAGGGTGACTTTGACTCCTTTTCCGTTTTCGACACAAGCCTCGCGGATCTGCAGATAGAAATTCTTAAAACCCAGCTGTTTCCGACTGAAAGAGGCATCGCTTCCCTTTCATCTGCCCTGGACCGGTCCCTCGCCGCATCAGACCGGCTGGAAGGCATTTCGACCCTTACCGGGAATCTCGATGCCTACCGCGAAACCATAGAGTCCGGAACGCAGAAAATCATCGATTCGCTCTCGGTTCCCGTTCCCGCAGGGTCAGTCAGGTTTCCTGAAAATATAGCCGGCTTTCTGGACAACCTTGATTCCATCCGCACTGCCATCAAGGCGCTTCTCCCGATAGCTGCGGACGGGATACGCACCTACCGCATCATTTCCTTTATCGTGGCCGGCGCCATCATCATATGCACCTGGCTTCTTGGCCTCTTTGTGGTATGGCTTCTTTCCCGCTCGGTCTCGCGCATCACCACACGTTTTTCTTCCATACTCGAAACTGCTTCTTCGGGAAACATATCGGAATGTCTTGACGGCATCAGGATGGAAAGGGACGACGTGCTCCTGGCCAAAATGGGACAGTTCATCGAGGGACTCCAGGCTCTGGTGCTTAGCATGAAAACCGAAGTGGCGGAAAACGTCCAGTCAAGCACGAACCTTTCGGATTCCCTGAACAATACCTCCATGACCTTCGAGATCGTCGACGGGTTTATTGAAAGCATTAGGGGCGAGGTGAAGGTGCTCGAGGAGCAGGTTCTCTTCGTCAAGACGAGTCTCGCGCGGGTTACCTCGGGCCTTGCCCATCTCGACGGCGGCATCATGAACCAGAAATCGGTAGTCGAGGGATCGATGGTCTCGGTAAACGGGATGATCGCTTCCATCGGCGAGATGAACGCCCTCGCGAAACGGGACGAGAAACTCGTGCATTCCCTCGTGCGGTCCTCGGAGAGGGGACAGGAGCTGTTTCTCTCTACTTACCGGAAAATCACGCTCATCAGCGACAGCATATCGCGCATCAACGGCATGGCCTCCGTCATCGAGAATATCGCGCAGCAGACGAACATGCTCGCCCTCAACGCGGCCATCGAGGCCGCGCACGCCGGGGACTCCGGAAAGGGCTTCGCGGTCGTAGCCGAAGAGATGACGAAGCTCGCCGAGGCAAGCTCCGAGAGCTCGCGGGAGATCGCCGAGTCGATCGAGGAAATCGTCGAGAACATCAAGACTATGGCAAGCTCGAGCAGCGAGCTCGAAGGGGCCTTCGCCCAGATGACGGGCGATATAGGAAGCGTCTATCATACTATCGTTACCTTCTCGAGCGGGCTCGGCGCTTCAAACAAGCACAGTCAGAGCGTCCTCATGACCATGAATACCCTCGAAACGGTGTCAAACGGCGTCAGCGAGGATTCGGGCAGCATGTCCGAGGGGGCGGTAGGCATCCAAAAATCGATGTCCGAGCTCGAGATGATATCAAGCCGGGTTTTTGACGGAATCACCGCCATGTCATTGATGCTCGACGGTTTGAAGGATGTAATGATGGAATTCAAGCAGCTGGCCGAGTCGATGCAAAAGTCGGGCCAGGTAATGACGGATAAACTGGCGCAGTTGAATTAAGTCCCTATCTGTGCTAGTTTCGCCTTCATGATATTTCGTGAAACCAAAGGGACCGCCATTGCGTCCCTCATTCTCTGCGCTTTTTTATGGAGCTCCGCGGGAATCCTCATCAAGCTCGTTTCCTGGGATCCCTTCGCGATTGCGGGCGTCCGGAGCCTCGTCGGCTTCCTTACGATGCGTATATTCGTCAGAAAACCCCGCTTTACCTTTTCTTTCAACCAGATTATGGCTGCAGTAAGCTACAGCGCGACCATGATCTTGTTCGTATTCGCGAACAAGATGACTACCTCGGCAAACGCCGTCCTTCTCCAGTACACCGAGCCGGTTTTTATCGTGCTGCTCGGGCGCTTTCTGCTCAAGGAAGAGAAAACGGGGCTTTTTGACTGGTTCGCTATCGCCGGCGTCTTTGCGGGCATGATTCTCTTTTTCCTCGATGACCTCAGCTTTCAGGCGAATACCGGCAACCTTCTGGCAGTCGTTTCGGGCGTCACTTTTGCCCTGACCGCGATATTCATGCGGCGGCAAAAGGATGAACGTCCGGTCGAATCCTTCATGCTGGCCCATATTATCACCTTTGCGCTCTCCCTTCCCTTTATTTTCAAGGCAGGACTGCCTTCCGTGACCAGTCTTTCCGGCCTTGTACTCCTCGGCATTTTCCAGATGGGCATTCCGTCGATTTTATACAGCCGGGGCGTCGCGGGGGTTTCAGCCATAAGCACCGCGCTCATAACCATGCTGGAACCCGTTTTGAACCCGGTTTGGGTTGTTTTCTTCATCGGGGAATATCCGTCGTCCCGCGCCCTTTGGGGCGGCGCTCTCATCCTTGCCTGCGTGACGGTGCGTACTGTTTTCAAAGCACAGAAAGTATAATATACTCGTATTTTAACTTGGAGGAAAAATGGCACTTCAGAGAACCTTTGCCATGCTGAAGCCGGGGGTGCTTCAGCGCAGAATCGTGGGTGAGGTAATCGCCCGTTTTGAACAAAAAGGAATGAATATTATCGGAATGAAGATAATGACCATACCTCCCCTGATGGCGGCAACCCACTACGTGGAACACCGCGGCAAATCATTTTACAATGATTTGATTTCCTATATCATATCAGGCCCCGTCGTCGCGATGGCAATCGAGGGCGAGGACGCGATCCAGTTTGTCCGCCGCATGTGCGGACCGACGGCTGTATGCGAATCTTTGCCCGGGACTATTCGCGGGGACTTCTGCATTCATACCAACCATAACATCATCCACTCGTCGGACTCGATCGAGAGCGCGGCAAGTGAGCTGAAGCTTTTTTTCCAGACGGACGAACTCGTTTCCTGGGAAGACGGAAACGCCTGGTGGTTTTGAGAAAATAAAAGGGGGATACCTTTTATTTTCTCAGAGCGGGTGAGGAGGGGTACCTTTTTTTCTCAAGGGTTCGGAAATCAAATCTGTAAAAATATGTTTTTTTAGGAGGCTTGAAAAATGGTTCAATCAATCGGAATAATCGGAGCGGGCGCATGGGGAACGGCTATGGCTATGTCCCTGGCTCGTCAGGGACACCAGGTAGAAATATGGGCCATGGAAAAGGATGTGGTCGATTCCATCAATACAAAGCACGTCAATGAAAAATTTCTGCCCGGTTTTACGATGCCGGATAACCTTGTTGCCTCGAACGACATAAAAAGCGTTGCAACGGACAGGCATTTTCTTATTCTTGCGAGTCCCTCGCTCTACCTCGCGCGGACGATGGCGGGCCTTCTTGACGTGCCGAACATCAAGAACGGGTCGACGTGCATAGGGGTGCTCACGAAGGGTTTTATACCCTCGGAAAAGGGCCCGCGCCTCATCCTCGAAACTCTCGAGGACGTCCTTCCCGAATCCTACAAAAAAAACCTCGTGTATATCGCGGGCCCGAGCCATGCGGAAGAGGTCGCGATGGGCAAGCTCACCGGCCTTATCGCCGCGAGCGAGAACCCCATGAACTCGATCCGTTTCCGCGAACTGATCAAGAGCAAGGGCATGCTCGTCTATTCCAGCCTTGACGTGATCGGCGTGCAGATTTGCGCGGCGGCGAAAAACGTCATAGCCGTTGCGTTCGGCATCCTCGACGCGATCGCGGAAAAATCAGATGCCTTCGGGGACAACACCGAGTCCCTGCTGCTCGCCGCGGGACTGAACGAGATTCAAAAACTCGGCCGGGCGATCGGCGCAACCCACCCCGAGACCTTCACTTCAATCTCGGGCGTCGGCGACCTTGACGTTACCTGCCGCAGCAAGTTCGGCCGCAACCGCCGCTTCGGCCACGAGATAATCCGGAAACAACTTCTTGACGGCTACACGAGCGTCGACGATCTCATCGCGCGCATCACCGAAGTCGGCTACCTTCCCGAGGGCGCCGTCGCCTGCAAGTACGTGCACCAGCTCTCCGAGATGCACAGCATCAAACTGCCGATCTGCGAGGGCATCTACCGCCTTCTGAACAAGGAACTGCAGCCCGCCGAATTTATCGAGAAACTGCTCGATGGAGTTGAAATCTAAATTATGCTTGAGAAAGTAACGAATACCTTCAGCGATATTGTCCGCAAGATAAGCGGTAAAGCGAACATCACCGAAAAGAACATTGAAGAGGCCGTCGAAGAAATAAAGATGGCTCTGCTCGAAGCGGACGTTAACCTCCGCGTAGTCCGCCGCTTCGTCAACGCAACCATCGAAGAAGCCAAGGGCGAGAAGGTGCTCCGCTCGGTAAACCCGGGCGAGCAGTTCGTCAAGATCGTGCACGACCGCATGGTCGCCCTTCTCGGCGACTCGAAAACCGACCTGCACTTGAAGGGCCCGGACACCCAGTCGGTTATCCTCTTTCTCGGCCTGCAGGGTTCGGGAAAAACCACGACGGCCGCGAAGCTTGCTTCTCGCCTCCTGAAGCAGGGACGCAAGCCCCTCCTTGCGGCCTGCGACCTTGTGCGTCCCGCGGCAATTGAACAGCTCTCCATTCTCGGCGAAAAGACGGGCGTGCCGGTATATAAGGAAGACCTTTCAGGCGGAGATAGGGATGCCGTACGCGTCGCAAAAAACGCGCTCCAGTTCGCGAAGAAAAACGGATATGACACGGTAATCATCGATACGGCGGGTCGTCTCCAGATCGACGAGGCCATGATGGACGAGATCGTCGCCATCAAGAAGGCCCTCTCTCCCGTCGAGACAATTCTCGTGGCGGATTCCATGACGGGGCAGAGCGCGGTCGAGATCGCGCAGGCCTTCAACGAAAAGGTCGGAATCACGGGCGTCATCCTCACGAAGTTCGACTCGGACGCGCGAGGCGGCGCCGCCCTTTCCCTGAAGAGCATCACCGGCCAGCCCATCCTCTTTATCGGTATGGGCGAAAAAACTGAGGACCTCGAGCCCTTCTATCCCGAGCGCATCGCGGGCCGCATCCTCGGCATGGGCGATATCGTAAGCCTCGTGGAAAAGGCACAGGAAACCATCGATGTCGGCGAGGCTGAAAAGCTCCAGAAAAAGATGGCAACCGAGAACTTCACCCTCCAGGACATGCTCGATCAGCTCGAGCGGGTGAACAAGATGGGGTCGATACAGTCCATGCTCGACATGATGCCGGGAATGGCCGGTCAGATCAGCGAGGCGGACATCAATACTTCCGGACTCAAGATTCAGAAGGCAATCATACAGTCAATGACGACGAAGGAACGGGCCAATCACCTGATCATCGGGCCGTCGCGCAGGAAGCGCATCGCGCGCGGTTCCGGCACCTCCGTCGGTGACGTGAACAAGCTTCTCAAGCAGTTCGAGAAAACGAGAACCACCATGCGCAAGTTCGCGAAGAACAAGGGCATGCAGGCCAAGATGATTGGCTCCATGATGGGCGGGATGAGATAGGCGGTTCAGTACGCGTCCTTGATTGCGTAAAATTCATCGATGCTTCCGAGGAAGGCCTCGAGCAGGACCGGGTCAAACTGCGCCCTGCATTCCTCGCCGAAGTACCTCACTATTTCATCCTTCGTCATTGCGGAGCGGTAGATGCGGTCATGCGAAAGCGCGTCGAAGACGTCGGCGATCGATGTGATCCGTGCGGCGATCTGAATCGTGTCTCCTGAAAGCCCCAGGGGATAGCCCGAGCCGTCGAAGCGCTCATGGTGCTGCAGCGCGATGACGGCCGCAGTCCGCAGGATATCCCGGTCGGAATGCTTTAAAAGATCCGCGCCGATATTGGCGTGCTCCCTCATGGTCTCGAATTCGTCGATGGACAGCTTGCTGTCCTTGTTCAGTATCGTGTCCGATATTCCGAGCTTTCCCACATCGTGCATCGCCGAAGCCACGCGGATCACTTCGGCTTCGCTTTCACCCCTTCCTATTTTCAGCGCAAGCAGCTTTGAGTATTCTCCGACTCTACGCACATGGCTGCCTGTCTCGCTCGATCTCATGTCCACAAGCTCGCCCAGGGTAAAGATGATTTCCTTTTGCGATTCCTCAAGCTCTATATTCAGATACAGATTGTCGAAGGCCACCGAGACGTTCGAACAGAACACCTCTATCAGGCGCCGCTCCGTTTCCCCGAGCTCGTCCCATCCCTCGACGTATATGATGTTCTGCGAGCCGCGGCTCGAGCAGAAATACCCGACGTAGGAGCCGTCGAAATTGAGGCTGCGCTGCTCGGATGCTGCCCTGAGAATGTTGTCGGTTACGCTTTTCGGAAGGACCGATTCGATGGTCTGCTCGGTGTCGAGCGCGAACTTTCCCGTCGCCGAGATAATTTTGAAGCCTTCCGCGGTGCCCGTTGCCGCGAGTCCCGAAATCCTGCAGAAGAGCGCGTCGGAATCCATGCTTAAAAGCGACACGAGCTGGGTCAGTACCCCTGCCGTAAGTTTTTTGAGCGACTGGATCTCGAAGACGTTTGCCGCTCCCTCGATGATCTTCTCGAGTCCCTTGCGGTTGAAGTCCAGCGCGATGATGTCGTTGTAGGCGCGCAGGGACGAGATTATCGTCGTGATCAGCTTCTGTTCGGTAAGCTCCGTTTTTGTCTTGTAGTCGTTGATGTCGTAATCGATTATTACCCGTCCCTCGGGAGCCTGTCCCGGCTGACCGGTGCGCAGGATAATGCGCATGAATTTATTCCCGATCTCCTCCCGGATGTACTTCACCAGAGTGAGCCCGGTGTCTCCCTTGTCCATCACCACGTCAAGGAGGATGATGGCGATTTCGGGATGGGAGGCTATAAGGGCCTTTGCCTGATCGCCCGTGTAGGCGGAGAGGAAGGTGAGTCCCCGTTTCTGGAAACTGAATCCTGACAGGGCGAGATGGGTTACCCGGTGCACATCTTCCTCGTCGTCGACGATCAGGATAACCCAGTCATGCTTTGGTTTATGCGTTCCCTGCGCTTTTGTTTCTTCCAGGAATTCGAACTTGTCCCCCGAACGGGAATCACTTGGTCCGCTCATATCTGATCTCCTCTTGTCTAACGGGTATGGTAATCGTGAACTTGACTCCCTGCGAAGGAACGCTGGAGAGTGCTATATGTCCGCCGAAAATGGCGGTAACCGTGTTGTATACGATATGAAGTCCCAGGCCGCTGCCGCCCGTTGCCCTGCTGGTCGTGAAGAAAGGCTCGAACACTTTCGCGATGATATCGGCAGGAATGCCTTTGCCGTCATCCTCGTAGGTCCAGACGAGGATGCCCTTGTCCAGGCGGAAGCGGATCTGTATTGAGCCCTTTTCGTTCTCGTCGAAGCCGTGAACGAGGGAGTTCACGATGAGGTTGGACAGAATCTGGCTGAA
>JAYVSC010000072.1:0-4134 GCA_043775705.1 Spirochaetales bacterium
CTCATCGGGGCAGACGGCTTTTCAACCCCTTCAGGCCATGCGCAGAATTCGGCCGTCTTTTGGCCGGTGCTCACTGAACACCTGAAAGGCAAAATGATCCGCCTTGCCCTGTCCCTGCTTCTTCCCTTCTGCATAGGGCTCAGCCGCATCTATCTCGGGGTGCATTACCCGACGGACGTGCTCCTCGGGTGGAGCATCGGCGCCGTCATTTCGGTCCTTGTCATTTTTGTGCTGCCCGCCGCAAAGGGTCTTCATGAACTCCTGAAAAAAATGGAGGCGGCGGCCGAATCCTCGGGACGGAGCCTCCGCACGATCAAGCTCGCCCTGGCCGCGTTTACCGCCCTTGCCCTGAATGCCGCAAGCGGCAGGGACAGCTCGATGGGGGGCGCGGTTTTCGGCTTTGCCGCGGGCTATATACTGCTCACCGATACCGCGCGCGCCAAAACCGGCACAGAAAAGGGACGTTTTTCCGCGGCGGAGGGAAGCCTTGCGCAAAAAGCGCTTCGTCTTGCCGTCGGACTTGCCGGGCTCGCCGCGCTGTATTTTGGATTGAAAAGATTTTTTCCCGGGGAAGAGAGCACGTACTATGCCCTCTTCCGGTTTATACGATACGGCTTGATCGGTTTCTGGGCAACCTGGGCCGCACCGAAGATTTTTATATGGATCGGTTCAAGATAAAGTGATCAATGACGGCGCGCAGATCGCTCTGCGTGTCCGCAAAACGCAGCACCGCGTCGAGATAGCCTGCGGGCTCTCCGGTATCAAGGCGCTCTCCTTCGGTCGGGCAGAACACAACCTTGCCCGCTTCCATCAGCTTGTTCAGCGCATAGATGTGGAAATATTCGCCGGGGGCGCGGTCTGCCTTTTCGGCGGCGTCCAGGTGGAGAAACCAGCCCTCCTCGAGCAGCGAAAAGAATTCCGGGGTATAGAGATATCGGCCGATGGACACCTCGTGACTCGGCTCGGTACCCGGATGCGGTTTTTCCACAATGCCGGAAACATGGCGTCCATCCTTCGCGATTGAAAGCACTCCGTATCTGGAGACGTCTCCCGGTTCGGTTATTGACGCCATTACTGAGCATCCGGTTTCCCGGTATGCTTTTTCGAGCTGGGCCGCGAGCGGCACCTTCCCTATATGCAGATCATCCGGATATGCGACGACGCATACGTCGGAACCTATCCAGTTTTTCACCTGTAGCAGGGCGTGCCCGGTTCCCATCATTTTCTGCTGGCGGACAAAGACGATATTGGCCTTTTGCGGCGCGATTATCCCGAGCTGCTTGGTCTTGCCTTCACGCTCGAAAACCGTTTCGAGCTCGATTTCCCGGTCAAAATAGTCTTCGAGCACTTTTTTGCGGCGCGATGTTATTATCACGATATCGGTTATTCCCGAGTTGACGAATTCGTCCACGATAAACTGTATCGAGGGCACATTGATCAGGGGGATCATTTCTTTCGGGATGGTTTTGGTTACCGGCAAAAAACGGGTGCCGTACCCGGCTGCGACTATTATTCCTTTCATGCTAAAATTGTAGCATAAATATAATTTTAAAACCCGTTTATGTATTTTTTCCTTGACCTTTCTTTCAGTCACCTTCCATACTGAAACTACGAATGAGGATGGAGGATCGAGATGCGGACAGTTATCGAGCTTTTACACGAAGGCGCGCGGACCTACGGCGACATGCCTTATCTCGGGCAAAAAACCGGCGAAATCTATACGACCACGAGTTTTATCGAGGCTGACCGCCTGTCGCTTGCATTCGCCGCAGCCCTGGTGCTTCACGAATTCAAGAAGGGCGACAACATATCGATCCTTTCCGAAGGAA
This sequence comes from Spirochaetales bacterium, assembly GCA_043775705.1. Lineage (GTDB taxonomy): Bacteria > Spirochaetota > Spirochaetia > Treponematales > Treponemataceae > Teretinema. The sequence continues at coordinate 1,830 of JAYVSC010000072.1, forward strand.
GGACATCCTGGGTAATCAGCGAGTTCGGGGTCCTCAAGGCAGGCTGCACCTCGGTACCCCTTTCGACGAAGCTTTCAGGCGAGGAAATCCTGTTCCGGCTCGACCATTCGGAGTCCCGGGCTATCCTCGTTTCGGAAAACAACTTTTCGAAAGTCGAGGAGATCCTCGGCCGGACAAAGAAAAAACCTTTGGTCATCTGCCTGTCGGAAAAAAACGAAGCGATGCAGGCAAAAGGCATTCTGTTTTATTCGGATTTTCTCTGCGAGGGCCAAAAAGGACTCGATAACGGAAAAATCTCTGCCCAGAAACCTGCCGCGGGAAAACCCCTGACTTGGGTCATGAGGGAGATAGAAAAGGAAATAGCCGAGAACGACACGGTCACCATATCCTATACCTCCGGAACCACGGGCAATCCAAAAGGCATCATGCTTACTCATCTCAATTACTGGCATAACGCCCATGACTCGGCCGAGGTTGTCGAGGTAAAAAGGGGATGGAAAAGCCTCATCATGCTGCCCTTGGACCATTCTTTCGCGCACACGGTCGGTATATACATCTTCCTGTACAAGGGCCTCTGTATGTACTTCGTGGACGCCCGGGGAGGGGCAATGGCGGCGCTCAGGAATCTTCCGAAAAACCTTCTCGAGGTTAATCCCGACCTTCTCCTCACCGTCCCCGCCCTATCGGGCAATTTCATGAAAAAAATGATACAGGGAATCAGGGCGAAAGGACCCTTTATAAACGGAATCTTTGAGCGCGGTTTGGCCGCCGGTATCGCGCGCGCGGGCAACGGATACAAAAAGCCGTCCCTCGGGGTCCGCATCAAGAGCTTTTTCCCCTGGGCGCTTGCCGACGTCCTGATATTTCCAAAGCTCCGCCTTGTTTTCGGGAAGGACATCAAATTCTGCGCGGGGGGCGGAGCCCTTCTGGAAATCAAGCAGCAGGAATTCTTCAATGCCATCGGGGTCCCTGTCTACCAGGGGTACGGGCTCACCGAAAACGCCCCCATCATCTGCTCCAATTCCGTTAAAAAACATAAGTTCGGCACTTCCGGGATCATGATCCCCACTCTGCAAGTGCGGATCATGAAGGACAAAAGCACGGAATGCCGGACGGGCGAGATCGGGGAGATCGTGACCAAGGGTGATTCGGTTATGAGGGGTTATTATAAAAATCCCGAAGCCACCGCAGAAACCCTCAAAGACGGCTGGCTCTGGTCGGGAGACCTCGGTTTTATCGATGCGGACGGCTTTCTCGTAGTGACCGGACGGGAAAAGGCCCTGCTCATCGCCGCGGACGGAGAAAAATACAGCCCCGAAACCATAGAGGAAGCGGTCATCAATACCTCTGCTTTCATCAACCAGATCATGGTCTACAACGAGCAGTGCAAGTTCACCAGCGCACTCATCACGCTGAACGCGGAAGCTCTCAAGGACGCAATCAACGGGATGGGAGGCGCCGCGCAAGAGGGCACTGACAAGATAATCGATCTTGTCAAAGCCGACCTTGTTTCGTTCCGGAACCACGCGGAACACGCCTCGATTCCCGCGCAGTGGTGTCCCTCCTCCTTCGCGATCATAGCTTCACCCTTCGATGAATCGGACGGCCTGATAAACTCGACGATGAAGCTGGTCCGGCACAAGGTCAACGCCAAGTACAAGGCGCGCATTGACGAGCTTTATGCCTCCTCTTCCCCCGATCCGCACAATGCGGGCAACGCGCAGGCATTAAAGGACATGGGATTCTAGAACAGGAGAGGCTCTTTGTCGCACGGAAGCAAATATGCTATACTCGGTCCCATGCAACCTTCCGAATACGCGCTGAATGATCCGATAGCGGCGATCGCCACGGCCCTTGTACCCTCTGCCCTCGGCATTGTCCGGACCTCCGGAAAGGGCAGCATAGAGCTGCTCGCCGCCCTCTTTTCCCGGCCCCATGACCTCCTGAAGACAGGCGGCAATACCCTCCTCCATGGATGGCTTGTCAATCCGGGTGACGACAAAAAAATAGACGAAGTGATGCTCGCCGTGTACCGCGCCCCGAAGAGCTTTACCGGCGAAGACTCGGTCGAGATCATCGGGCACGGAGGCCCGGCCGCGGTCCTCGCGGTGTACCGGCTCTGCGTCGCCTCCGGTTTCCGCGCGGCTGAAAAAGGCGAGTTCACCTTCCGCTCTTTCGCGAACGGCAAAACCGACCTGACCCGCTCCGAAGCGATACGCGAGATCATAGACGCGAGAACCGACACCGCCCGCTCACGGGCCGCAGACCGCCTTTCCGGATCCCTCTCGGATGAAATTAAGCGCAT
>JAYVSC010000073.1:0-8228 GCA_043775705.1 Spirochaetales bacterium
GACGGTTATTCGATCATTCTGACCGATTCCCGGGTTCCCCGACTGCTTGCCCGGGAAGAGCTCGGGTACCGCATCCAGGAATGCATTCGGGCCTACGAAGTCGTCAAAATGGATCCCGATGCCCCGAATGACCTGAATCTATTGACCGAGTCGATACTTGAGGAAATTACCGATATCCCCGAATCGGTGCGCCGCCGGGTGATTTTTATCATTCGCGAGTCGGAAAGCGTCCGCGAGGCGGTAAATGCCCTGAACCATAAAGAATATGTCTCGTTTTCGCGGATAGTGAACCGTTCCCATGACGGCCTTCGCGACCGTTTCGAGATTTCCTGTCCGGAACTGGACTGGCTCGTCAAGCGTGCGCTTGAATTCATCGTTCCCGACGTTCCCGACCTTGTCTGCTCACGGATGACCGGCCGGGGTTTCGGCGGCTGCACTTACGCAATTTTACGCGCATCGGACGAGACCCAATATGCACAGAAAATGGATGAATACGAGCGCATCTTCGGATTTAAACCGGTCAGGTACAAGGTGACCCCCTCTGACGGTGCCTGTATTTTATGATATACTGAATCTCATGAAAATCCTTGTGACTAACGACGATGGAATCAATTCGGAAGGAATTCAGGTTCTCGCTTCCATACTTCGGACGAGACATGAAGTGTGGATTGTAGCCCCTTCGATCAACCGCTCGGGCGTTTCGCACGGCATTTCGATGAACGAGCCCCTCCGCTTCAAGGTTGAGGGCGAAAGGGAGTTTTCCTGCTCGGGACTTCCGGTCGACTGCACGATAACCGGAAGCCAGGGCATTATGAGCGAAGCCCCCGATGTGCTGATCTCGGGAATAAACCGCGGAGCAAATCTCGGCACCGATATTGTCTATTCCGGAACAGCCGCCGCCGCCCGGCAGGCTTCCTTCGCGGGTATACCCGGAATCGCCTTAAGCCTCGTTTCCGAGGGTGATCCGTTTTACTGGGAACCGCTCGCACATTTTGTGCTCAAAAACCTTGAAATGCTTGTTTCCCTGTGCGAGCGGGATGTGTTTATCAATATAAACGCACCGTCTCTGCTCGAGTACAAGGGCGCCCGCCTTACCGGAATTTCGAGGCGGGATTATCAGGATACCATAATCATGCATGACGGCCCCGACGGCTGCAAATACAGCTTTTTCAGGGGCGGAAAAATTAAAACGGTCGGTGACGGTTATTCCGACTGGGAAGCGGTGGAAGAAGGCTGGGTTTCGGTATCCCGGGTATATTCCCAGCCCGTTATCACAAAGAACGTTCCCGATATGGAACCACAATTCACTGTCTGACCCGGAGGGAAGAGCGATGGCCAATAACATGAAAGAGGGAATCCGGCTGTACCGGACCGATAAATATTCCGAAGCGCTTGTCTCGTTCCTGAGCGTGCCGACGGGAAACGCGGACAGCAATCTCGAACTGGCTTATTTTATCGGTCTCTGCTATGCCCGTCTCGTCCGGTATGACGATGCACTGGTGTACCTTGAACAGGTTGTCACGGCAGATACCGATCTTGCGCGGGTGTATCAATGCCGCATGGTGCTGTCCGTCATCTATGCCATGACAGGGCGCACGCGCCTCGCGGAATTCGAGCTCCGAAAACTCATCGACGCGGGATACGAGTCACCCCAGGTGTTCTGCTCCCTTGCGTATCTTGCCTTCGAGCACACGCATGTGGAGGAGGCGATCGAGTGGTATGAAAAGGCAATTGCGCTCGACGGAAAAAACCAGACGGCGCTGAACGGTCTCGGTTTTGTGCTTGCCGACGAGGGCCGCGACCTGACCCGCGCCCTGACGATGTGCAAGAGGGCCATCGATATTGAAGGCGAAAATCCCGCCTATCTCGATTCCCTGGGCTGGGTATATTATAAACTCGGACTCGATGTCGAAGCCAAGAATTATACCCGGCGCGCCCGCGAAAAGGCTCCGGATAATCGCGTAATAGGCGCCCATCTTACCGAGATCATGCGGAACGGCGTGGAGATGAGAAAATGATAAAAAAAAATCTTCGTTCGCTTGTGGTTTTTTTCTTTTGCGTATTGCTTCCCGTCTCTTTTTTCGCGGAGCCGACAGCCGCTGACCGCGCCCTTGCCGGTGACGAATTAAGACGGGGCGTTCAGGCGTTTTACCGCGGTTCATTCAACGATGCCGTCATGGTGTTCGAGAAAGCACTGTCCTATATTCCGGGCGAGCCCCTGATCCTTGACTGGCTCGGCAAGGCGTATTACCGTACCGGGGTCGAGGGCGCGGCCCTCCAGCAATGGCAGTTTGCCTCCGACGCGGGCTACGGCAGCATCCTCCTGAAAAACCGGATGGAAGTCGTGCGGGAACGCCGTACCATCCGGCCTTCCTTCGATGAGAGCGCCCGCTTTGTCGAAGCCGTACGCATCGCGTCGAAAACAGAGGCGGGAGTGCTTTTCAGGCAGCCGGTCTCGGTCGCCGCCCTCGCTGACGGAAGCTTTTGGGTGACAGCCTACGGCTCGAACGAAATTCTTCATTTTGACGTGAACGGCATGATTGTCGGCAAGGTGCGCGGACCGATTACGGGTTTCGACCGTCCCTTTGACCTCGTTCGTCTGAAAGACGGCCGGATGCTCGTGTCCGAGGTAGCTGCGGACCGGATTTCGCTTCTCTCGGCGGACGGCGCCTTCATTTCCTCCTTCGGGAAAAAAGGGCGGGGCAACGGCGAATTTGTCGGGCCCCAGTTCATGGCAGTGGACTCTTCCGGAAATATCTTCGTGACCGATTACGGAAATGCACGGGTTGTCGTCTTTAATCCCGACGGGCAGGGACTCTTTACCTTCGGACAAAAAACCGCCTCGTTCCCGGGCTTTACCGCCCCCGGGGGAATCGCGGTACTCGACGACAGGGTGTTTGTCTGCGACAGCATCAAGGGAACCCTTTCAGTTTTCGACACCGCAGGAAATTTCGTCGAAACCCTTTTACCCGAGGGCAGTCTCGTGCAGAGCGAATCGATACGCGTATGGAACGGGTACTTGCTTATCTCGACAATTAATCGCGTCAGCATGGTCGATCCGTCGAGCGGCGCTTCCTTCGACGCGGCAAACCTCGGTAACGCGCCCGTGCGCATCACCGGTGCGGTGCCCGACGCAAATGGAAATTTGATTCTTACCGATTATAAAGGAAATGCCATCCAGATTATTTCCCGGATGAGCGACCTCGTCGGCGGCATGTTCGTGCAGATAGAGCGGGTGAATTCGGATAATTTTCCGAAGATAGCGCTCGAGGTCCGGGTGGAAGACCGGGCGCGGAATCCCGTAGTGGGACTCAAGGCTTCCAACTTCCTCGTGACCGAGGAAAAACGGCCGGCGGCGGAAATGAAACTTTCCGGCGCTTCCTATCTGGATACCGCATGCGACATTACCATCCTGGTAGACCGCTCCCCGGGTTCAAATAAATACATGACGGAAATACGCGCGGCAATCGCGGAGATCGCGACGGCCATGAAGGGAAAGGGAAAGATCAGGATTGTCTCGGCGGGCGCAATCCCAGTCCAGGAGGGTTCCGGCTCTCCCGATTCGGGAAACTTCAGCGCCCTCCGTTTGAAATCGAGCGAGTCCGCGTCATGGGCCTTCGATCTTGCCCTGCGCCTCTCGGTGAACGATCTGGTGAACGCGGCAAAAAAGAGAGCGGTCATATATCTGAGTACGGGCGAGGTGACGGATAAAAGTTTCAAGCGCTACGGGCTCAATGACCTCGCCGCATACATGAACAACAACGGGATTATCTTCTCGACCGTGAACGTGACGCGCAATGCCCTGCCTGCCGAGTTTGCCTATCTTTCGGCGAATACGGGCGGCTCTTCCTATTACGTGTTCCGCAACGAAGGGCTTGCACCGGTGGTGCAGGATATTCTTTCATCCCCGAACGGATCTTATGTGCTCACCTATACCTCAGTGCTCCCGACGGATTTCGGCCGGGCCTATCTTCCCGTGGAAGTTGAAGCCTATCTGATGAACCGCTCGGGTCGGGATGAAACGGGATACTTCGCGCCTCTTGAATAAAAAAATCAGTAGGTGAGCTTTCCGCTGATGCCGAGCCTGATCTGGAACGCAATCAGTCCGCTTCCCGAATCCGAGTAGCCGGCCCCGCCCGACACGGTGATTTCCCCGTTGGCTCCGACTCTCGTCGCGACAAGATGATCGTAATCGACGCTGGTCTGCACCGTTTCGCTCCGGGTAAATCCGCAGGTGAGGCTGTCCTCGATCCTTGTCGATAAGGGGAGGGCCGTCCATCTTTTTGCAACAGAGGCGATCATGCCGTTTGTTCCCGGCCGCTTCCATATAACCCTCACCTTGTCCCTGAACAATTCTCCTCCGCCCGCTATGGACGGTGAATCATAATGGCAGGAATTTTCCGCGACGAGGGTTCCGTCTTTGGGGAAGAAGAGCATAACCGAATTCCACGCATCCATATTCCAGGTAAAAAATCCCGCACCCCATTTCGAGGACCAGCCGTACACCTGCGAAATTTCGTCCTGCTCATACCAGGGAAAGATATGCAGTATGCCGTAGGAACCGGCGATGTTCAATGCGGAAAAGCCGGAGCTCACCGAAGAAGACCATGTGTCCCTCAGGTTGTCGGTGAGCGCATCGGTCGCAGTTTCGCGGCTGACCGAAGAATCGACTGAAACGGGAATGTACAGATCAGACACGCTTCCCGGCGACGGCCGTTTCCATTGAAGCCCGTACCTGTTCCTGAATGTCCTTGAGTCGGTCCCGGTCCCGCCCATCGTATCTCCCAAATTCGGGAGGAAAAGATCGCCGACCGGAGGCGTCTGATAGAACCATTTCTGGTCGCGGAAAGACATCCCGAGAAAACCAGTGTCGGAAAAAAACGATCCCCCGGCTTCGGTATTCTGTTTTTGGGAAGCGCTTCTCAGCCATGAGGGCGTGAGCGTCGAAGAGCCCGTCCTGAGGGGAACAGAGAGAGTGTACGCAATGGTTGCGCCCCTGTAGGCAGAAGTAAGCGCGCTGTAGTCCGACTCTCCCGATCCGTCGATCTGGATGCCCGCGAGGCCGAAGCCGGGTTCTGAAGGAAGGGGAGAATTCCATGAGAGCGAAAAGGCGCTTCTGCCGGAGCGGCTTTTTGCGTCACTATCGCCGGTGGAGAGTGAATATTTCAGGGACTCCTGCCACAGATCCGGCCAGGGACTGTTCTCGATATCGGTCAATGGCGTAATCCCCGTCTGGCGGAAAAGGGAATCGGCCGTCAGGGAAAACTTCCCGACGGAGGCAGAGGGGAAGCGGGGTTCGAGGTGAAAGCCTGCCTCTCTCTCTGCCCTGCGTCCCTCGTTCTGCAGCAGGGTATGGATTCTGCCGTTCACCGCACCGGAGAAGGTGAGCTCGTTTTCGCGTCTGAGCGCAGTACCGGTAAAATCCGCGGTAAAGCGCTCCCCGACAGAAAACGGGCCAAAGGGAATGAGCACGGAATGAAAGAGACTGTCCGCTCCATGCTTCGCGGTGGTGGATGCCGTCGCAGCCGCCTCGGTCTGTATGGAAAGAAGGCGGAAACCCGTCCGCCCCGTTCCTGAAACGACAGGATTGGCAAGTGCGTCGCTCTTCGAAGAAAGACTCGTAACGGAAAGAAAGGGATCCGACATAATTGCCGTCTTCCCGACCGAGAAGACGGCACCGCTTTGTTTCCATTCCGCGCTGCTCTCGTTCCGGACTGCGTTTTCAACTTTGGTTTCCTCGAGGTACATTTCGTCAAGACACACCCGATATTGAATACCCGGTGTCCAGGCAGAGAAGCCGAACTCCGCGCGTGTCGGCTGGAGTGAACGGTCTAAGGCTTCAATTGAAGCATCCCCCGTGTGAGCGGCTTTTCCGTTTATATCCACTGTCCTTTTATTCAGGTTGACCGTTATTTTTTGCCAGATACCCGCCGCAAGGGCGGAGGCGTTCAAATCCAGGGACAAGGCCGTTCGTTCTCCCTCGCCGCTTCTGTCGGGGAGGGAGAGGATGACCCGTATCCTGCCGCCGGGGGAAGGGAGCTCTTTCGGGAAGATAAAAAACGAGAGCTTTTCATATTGCGAAAGCGGCAGCGCGGGAATATTCCGCGAGAGGGTAATTGACTGGGATGCGCTTTCGCTCATGAAGTCCGCTTCAAGCACGGTGTTTCTTTTTGTGCCGTTGAATCTTTTTATCAGGGAACTCTCGGAGGAATCGAGGGTGACTGAAGCGGCGTCGGCGCTTTCCCCCACGGATATATTTCCCGTTCCGGTGAGAGAGGGAATCGCGGCGATAGTAAAGCTGGTCTCGGTGATTTCAATGGGTCCGGTATAGAGAGACACGTTAAGCGGATGCGCAGTGTCCGGAGGCAGTGCGGAAAGCGGGGTCAGAATGACTCGCATGTCGTTACCCGCGCCGACAGCCCGTCTGTCCTCATCGGTAAGCGTGATTGTCCTGAGTATCCAGCCGCCCGAGGCCGCAGGGGCCGGCAGCTTCCAGGTGCGTACCTTCCCGCTGTCCTCAAAACTGCGCGATTCTCCGTTTCCAAGCTGGAGATACACCTCAAAGCCGGCTGAGCTTCCCGTATTCTTCAACGCGATCGATACCGTTTTCGCAGTTCGGAAATCGGTGTTTCCCTGCGTGCCGCTCAGGATATCGGCGGATGCCCACTCATCGGGGGAAGTGAAGGTGCATCCCATCTCGAGGACGGCTCCCGATACGGTCGAGTCACTGCTCGTTCTGAGCGCGCTTCCGTCCGCACCGTCAAGCGGTATGCGGTTTGCGGAGGAAAGGGTACGCACGGGATCGGGCGGTGTGAGTGCGGAAGGCCCGAGAACCGGCTCGATTTCCTGCGCGGTGGCCTCATACCATGAGGGTTCGGGATAGAAAGATTTTGCGCTTCCGTCCATGCCCAGTATCCGGTAAAAACCGATGGTGTCGGACACCGACATTTCGTAGGCCATGGCGGTGGATGCCTTCCATGCCGTTCCCTGGTATCCTATGCCGGCTGACACGACGAAGGATCCGGGACTTCGCTCCGCATAATCGGTATAGCCGGAGCGCGAGATATTCCACTTGAGTGCGGAGGCGGTCGTGAGCGAAAGGGAGGGGAAGGGCTTCCATTCGATTCCGCCTGCCAGGGTGAAATTGGCGTTTCTCGCTGCGGGGTCGGTGTCGAGCCAGGTGATGCGGATGTTTTCCCCCGGTTCCGGAACTTTCTGGAGCGTGAGCACTGCGGTATTCTCGTCGAACAGAAAAGAAGGATTCGCGATCCCGTTCCGGGTCACTACGATCGTGCCCGCTATCACGTCTGCTCCGAGGGATATGGTCGTGACGGGCTTATAGATCCGGGACCGTATCGACAGATCGGTATCTGTTTTCTGTCCTCCGGATGAGGGCATATAGAGCAGGGGGAATTCCCTCGCCAGGGGAAAACGGGCTTCAGGGCTTCGTATATCGGTGACATTTCCGGTTCGGTAAATTTGCGCGAAGGTGTCATTGAAAGGGGCGACGGAGATTGACTTCAGCGTGATGCCGCTTTCCCTGAATACCGCTTCCTGGCTTGCAAGGGATGCCTTGTAGCGGGAAGAGAGGGCAAAGGGAGAGAACAATCCCTTTGCCCGGAGAAGCAGCGCAGGTTTGCCGTTCAGAGATTCAAGATGCTTTGCGGGATTGTCAAAGCAGGCGCTGAATATGGCAGGGGGAAGGCCGAGCGGCAGCGATGAATACCAGGAAGCGGTGTCGGCGATAAAAGAAAGGAGGCTCGGCCCGGGTGCGCCTGAGCTTCCGTAGTTTCCCTGATACACGACAGCGACGCTTTCTTCCGTTTCGGTTTGAAGCTCGATCAGTCCGTCAATCCCCGAGACGGTGAACTCCGACTGATTCAATTCCCTCCACCGCCGTCCCTTTCCGTCCCTGACTGTCCCGCTGTCCTGACGCACATAGACGGCGACAATACCGGTGACGCGCGCGTCGGGCAGCACAAACCATTTTCCCTGAACAAAGGAAGCGACCGGCACGAACTCGTCGCTCACTTCGTTCATTCCGGAAAGTAGGAGTTCCCGGCTCGAGGCTGTGTCGTATCTGAGGACGGCATCGGCCTTCCACGTGTTTCCCTCGAAGGTGCCCATGATGCCCGGCGCGATCGCGTTTCCCCCGCCTATCAGGATGAAGGGATATCCTGAGGGAAAGCGGATGCCCGAATTTCCGATGCGGACGTGCTTGACCGCGG
>JAYVSC010000074.1:0-2040 GCA_043775705.1 Spirochaetales bacterium
GAGGGCCGCCCGGGAGAGGGCGTTTTTGTATTGGGCGATGGAAATTTTCGTCTTTCCGGTAATAAAGATAAAGCGTTCGAATTTCGGGGCGTCGTCAAGCTTATACGAAAAATCCAGGGATACCTCTCCTCCCGTCGCGAGAGCGGCTGTCGCATCTCCCGAGTCGGGGAAATGCTGGGTAAGCACGCCGTTGCCGTCCACGGAGAGAATCGCACCGAAGGGGTCCCCTCCCGAAAAGTAGCTGAGCTGCACTACGTCGTTTCTCGCGACCGGAGTCTTCGAGTTGAGAAGTACCGCTTTTTCTCCGTCCTTTTTATACACGAAGAGCCGTGGTCCGTTTCCCTTGATCCGCTCGGTAATGCCCCCCGGGGACAGCGATCCTGTTCCGCTATTGGTGCGGATCGTGACCATCGAGACAAGCACGATGCAACAGACGGCCGCCGCGTACGAAACGATTTTCATGTAGGCGAATCTGTTCTGCGGAATTATTTTGAGCGGCGCTTTTTTCGCGTTTATTTTCGCCTCAATCGCCGCCTTCATATCTTCTGCCGGGTAGGAGCGAAGGACTTCGCTGTTGGAAACGCGGATCGTTTCCATTAAAGCATCTGTGTCCGGCCCGGTATCGGCGTTTTTTTCATGCAGAAAAAGTTGTTCCAAAACTAATTCAGGTTTTCTCATAATTACTCTCCGGCACATTGAAGTGCTTTTTTACGTAAACCCGAAAGCCGCTTGCGGATTCCGGATACAGACATTTTCATCTCGGCTGCCGTCTCTTCAAGGGTCAGCCCGTCGATGTAGTGAAGAACCGCCATGCAGCGGGTGTCTTCCCTGATATCCGTAAATATGTAGTTCAAAAAAAGCGTCGCATCGGTCTTTTCTTCGTGATGGGCCGATTGCTTATCGGCAATTTCATCCAGCAGGTTGTCGATCTGCGGCGCCCAGCGTACTGAGTCTGACCGGATTTTATTCAGGCAGACGTTCGTCGCGACGGTATAGAATAGACTGGAGCACACCTTCGACATTTTCTCGCGGCGTTCAATCAGGCGCACAAAAACATCCTGCATGGCATCAAGCGCCTTGTCCTCGTCCCTGAGGAGACTCCGGCAGCGTCTGAGCACCATCGGCCCGTATGTTTCATAGAGCTGCGTAAATCCTTCGAGAGAAATATGTCCGGAAGCTGTCATAGTACTATTCTATCCTTGTATACGTAATATATAACCAATTGGGGTACGGAAAGTGTTACTTTTATTGTGCGACAAAATACATTTTCATCATTCCCTTGCCCTTGACCGGAATTGCGTCTCGTTCTTCGGTCTTTATCGAGTTGAGGACATGATTTCTGGTCACCTCGGAAAGGTTTATGCGGTTCGGTTCGGAATTCGACTCCATCCGCGAGGCGGTATTCACCGAATCGCCGAATACATCGTAGATATACTTGTGAGTTCCTACAATGCCCGCAACCGCGCTTCCTGAATGGATGCCGATCCGCATCTCCCATTTGTTCGGCGAGCTTGCGTTACGGTTTTTCAAGAAGTCGAGCATGGCCTGGGCAGAGCGTACCATTTTCAGGGCGTTTTCACTGTCGGCCTCGGGCATGCCGCAGACGGCGAAATATGCGTCTCCAATCGTCTTGATGCGCTCGCACCCGTTTTCCGCCATGATGCGGTCAAAGGCGGAAAAAATGTCGTTCAATTCGCCGATCAGGGTTTCCGGATCCAGCTTGATCGCCTTTACGGTGAAATTGACCAGGTCGGAAAAAAGTATGGTGATGTCGGGAAAAAACTGCGGCGCGCTCTTGCCTGTGTTTTTAAGTTCTTCCGCGACCGCGGAGGGCAGGACGTTCAGCAGCAGACATTCGGATTTTTCTCTCTCGAACTCGACCGCTTTTTGGGCCGCACGCAGCTTCAGGTGGGTCCCGACCCGGGCGATCACCTCTTCCTTCTGGAAGGGTTTCGACACATAGTCCACGGCACCTGACCTGAACCCTTTGACCTTGTCCTCGATCTGATTTAGGGCCGAGATAAAGATGACGGGTATGTC
>JAYVSC010000075.1:0-10310 GCA_043775705.1 Spirochaetales bacterium
GCAGGTCTTATCTTCGGCGTGGAAACGGAAGCGGTTACCGCCGACATGCGGCGCGTCGCGAAGACCATCAACTTCGGGGTGATGTACGGAATGAGCGCCTTCAGGCTGGCCAACGAGCTGCGCATTCCGCGCGGACAGGCTGCGGGCTTTATCAATACTTATTTTGCCACCTATGCCGGGGTTGCCTCCTTTATCGCAGAGACCAAGGTAAAGGCGAAAGCCAACGGCTATGTCGAAACGATCATGGGACGGCGCCGCTACATACGGGCGATACACAGCGCCAATAAAATGGAGCAGTCGGGTGCCGAGCGCATTGCCGTTAACACCCCGATCCAGGGCTCCGCGGCGGACATCGTCAAAACCGCCATGATACGGGTCGAATCTGCCCTCCGCGGGGAAAACCTCCGCGCCCGGCTCCTGCTCCAGGTGCACGATGAACTCATCCTTGAAGCACCTCTCGCCGAGGAATCATGCGTCAGGGCCCTCCTCAAAAAAGAAATGGAAGCAGTGATTACCCTTGCCGTCCCTCTCCGCGTCAGCGTGGAATCGGGCGCGAGCTGGGGAGATTTCCACTGATGAAACAGGCGCGGGAAAAACTGGTTATCGGGCTTACCGGGCCCATGTGCGCGGGTAAAAACCTCGCGGCATCCATTCTTGAAAAAAAAGGCTATTTGGTCGCGGATGCCGACCTCATTGCACATCAAGCCCTGCTCGATGTCCGGGACTCCGTCGTTGCAGCCTTTGCTTCAACAGCTCACTCGCGCGGGATTATCCTTTTAAATGAGGATGGCACCATACACAGGAGGGCGCTCGGATCGCTCATTTTTTCCGATCCGGCACTTCTTGCCCTTCACGAAAGCATCATTTATCCCCGGATCAATCAACTGCTCAACTTCTTTATCGATACGCATTCCGGAAAGGGCGTAGTGATCAACGCCGCCCTGCTCCATAAATCGCCGATCCTCGAACGATGCACATTTGTCATTTTTATCGATTCATGGGTCGTTTTCCGGTTTTTCAGGGCTCTACGACGAGATAAACTGCCGTTTAACCAGATTATTGATCGATTTTCCGCACAAAAACATCTCTTCGCTCAATACCTTTCAAAAAATGTCGATATTCAAAGAGTATACAACCGGGGAAGCATCAGGGCGCTCGAAAGAAAGCTCGAAAAGCTGCTCTCACACAGAGAATATTGAGGTTTGATATGGAACAAAAAAAGATTTTATGGATACTTGTCGCAGTCGGCGTTTTTATGCTCCTCATTTTCGGCACGGCGATCATTCTCTATTGGCCGTCCAGAAGTATTGGTCCTGCACTCCAGAGCGCCGCAACGGTCACCCCGAACGTCTCTCCTCAAACCAAAATTGATCCGGATTCTTGGGTTCGGGATCCGGGAACAACCCCCAGCCTGGATAATACCGCGAAACCTGCTCCGGGCAATATCAACCTGACAATCGTCAACGGCGATAATGCCGGCGCAAATTACGGCACCGTCGATGTCACGGGCCTTACCAAAGACACCGAGGCAGCGGTGATCCAAAATGATACCACCTTGAATATTCCCGGGCAGCCCGATCCAAAAACACCTGCCTCTTCTACAGGACAAACCCCTTCTGTAAAAACAGCCACTCAGGCCCTTAAGCCGATTATAGCCAGCCCAAAGAGCACCGCAACCCTTGCAGCAGCCCCCGCCGCGGCAAAACCCGCCGTAGTAAAGAGCCCCCCTCCCAAAACGGTGACTGTCATTGAGTACTGGATTCAGACCGGTTCGTTTGCAAGCAAGATCAATGCCGAAAAAGCCAGGGACAGCCTGACCGCGCGTTATCTGAAGGCAGAGATTTTCACCAAAACGGCAGCAGGCGCAACCAATTACCGGGTGCGTGTCGGTCCCTATAAATCCAAAACCGAAGCTGAGTACTGGCTAGGCACGGTCACCGAATTGCCCGAGTTCACAAACAGTTATGTATCAGAAGTAAAAACCAAAAAATAACATCGTAAACTGAACTGATTTTTCAGGCAAAACCCAGGTTTTGCCTGAAAAACCCTGCATGAAATTTTCATTCCCCTATCGCCGTTTTTTCCTGCTCGTTACTCTCCTTTTCATGTTTGTCAAACCTATCAGCGCCGAACCCATCCATTCCGAAAGCCTTTCCCTGGGTATTTCCCAAACCCTTTTTTACCCCGAAGGCTGCGAGCTCGGCGTTTCCGCGAAGAGCCCCCTCGCATCTGGCTTTGCGCTCATAAAAAGCCCTTCTCCCCTACCTGACGTATCACCCTCGCTTTATTCATATGGATGCAAGCTGACCCCTCTCACCGGCATTTCCTTTCTCTTCGGTTCGATCACCGCCGCAGGATTCCCCGCGCGTGCCCAAAACCCGGTATTCAGCCTGTATTCGCCCTTTTACAAACCCGTCCCGATTACAAGCAGCCCGCTGCTCGCGAACAGCAGCACAAAAAACACCGCTACCATTGCCCTGGAAATTTTAGCTCATAACTGGCATCTTGCCTCGCTTTCCACACTGAACCGAAATAGTACCGATGTGTCATGGGTCCTGCTTTCCCGCACTTTCCCCGCCTTCTCGGCAAAAGACATGGCCCTTTCTCTCTCATTTTTGGGAGGAACATTCACAAAACAACGGAAGGACTCAAGTTCATGGTTTTTCTCTTCTCCCCCGACTCCCTCCGCCAGGATTTTTATGCCTGCCATCGAAGTGCTCATTCAAAACAGCTTCGCAACCGGCAGCTGTTCGGCCTTTTACGAACTCGGTTCGTGCAGGCCCCTCTCCGCTGCGCTCAGAGCCGATGCCTCGATAAAAGTTAAGCGCTTTACCGCAACAGGAGGCTTTTACACAGCGGAAAGGGATTTTCTCACGCTCCACGGAGGGTCTGACCCCATCCTGAATCGAATGTTTGTCGCTCCTTCACTTGAATTCCCCGGACTCCTTTTCGGAGCCTTTTCCGTTTCCTGGGGAGGAATGCTTATCGCGGACAGGGTAAGGGGAGCGCAGTATTATGACCACGATACAAATTCCTGTTCGGCGGGGACCGGCATTTCGGCAGAGTCGAAAAATACAAGATTAAAACTGGAACTGATAAAAAAAGAAACTGGATTTGAGGTGTCCGCTTCGGCCGTACTCATGGAATGTTTCGATAAAAATGTACGGTTTGAAACGAAAGGCAAAATCCGCACTGAATCGGCAAGCGGACAGGCGTTTATTACCTGCACACCGGTCAAGGGAGTCAGCGCGGGTGCGGGTATCGACTCCCTCATGGCGTCCCTGAATGCCGCTCCCGAATTGACCGGCCTTGTGTCCGGAACGTGCAGTTTCAACTTCCGGCATCTAGTGTGGAATACGGCTCTAAAGGCTGAAATCCGGCAGGACGGAGCGCTCGACTCGCTTACGGTCACGCTCAAAACCGGCATCAGGTAGCCTCCCTTGCAACTCATCATTTTTTTAGATATACTCCAATTTATTACATGTTTCTAAAAACATTTGCGCTTTGCGCAAAATCAATAATGAGTGAGGTACAGAATTATGAGTATTGATATTTCCATGATGAGGAATATCGGTATCAGCGCCCACATCGACTCCGGAAAGACGACTCTTTCCGAACGTATCCTTTTTTACTGCAACAAGATCCATGCGATCCATGAAGTACGCGGTAAAGATGGTGTCGGTGCTGTTATGGATGGAATGGAGCTCGAACGCGAGCGCGGAATAACAATTCAGTCAGCCTCAACACAGGTTCAGTGGAAAGATTACACGATCAATGTTATTGATACCCCGGGACACGTTGACTTTACCATCGAGGTAGAGCGCTCTCTCCGGGTTCTTGACGGCGCAATCCTGGTTCTTTGCTCGGTCGGCGGTGTTCAGTCACAGTCAATCACCGTTGACCGTCAGCTGAAACGCTATCATGTTCCGAGAATCGCGTTTATTAACAAATGCGACCGTACCGGAGCCAATCCGCTGAAGGTCCGCATGCAGCTTCGCGAAAAACTCGGCCTCAATGCGTACATGATGCAGCTTCCGATCGGTCTTGAAGACAAAATCGAAGGTATCGTCGACCTTGTTACCATGAAAGCCGTATATTTCGAAGGCGAAGCCGGTGTCGACGTACGCATGGCTGAAATTCCAGCCCATCTCGTCGCAGACGCAAAAAAATATCGCGAAGAACTCCTTGACGCCGCGTCAATGTTCTCCGATGAACTTGCCGAAGCGTATCTTGACGGTGCCGAAACCGAAGACATGATTCATGCCGCAGTCCGAAAGGGCACGCTTGCTGAAGAATTTGTCCCGGTATTCCTCGGTTCTGCCTACAAGAACAAGGGTATCCAGACCATGCTCGACGGCGTAACCCGCTATCTTCCCAATCCGACCGAAGTCAAGAACATTGCCCTCGATCTGGACAAGAACGAAGAAGTCGTTACTCTTTCCTGCGATGATCACTCCCCCACGGTTGCCCTCGGCTTCAAGCTTGAAGACGGCAAATACGGTCAGCTCACTTATGTGCGCGTATACCAGGGAACCATCAGGAAGGGCGAAGAACTCTACAATACCCGGGCGCGCAAACGGTTCAAGGTAGGACGTCTCGTCCGCATGAGTTCCTCCACCATGGAAGACATTGTGGAAGGCGTTCCCGGCGATATCGTCGCCCTTTTTGGCGTCGAATGCGCCTCGGGCGATACATTCTGCGGCGGCGGCTTGAACTATGCCATGAGCTCGATGTTCGTCCCGAATCCGGTTATTGACCTTTCAATTACCCCGAAGGACAAAAAATCCAGCGACCAGATGGGTAAAGCTCTTAACCGCTTTACCAAGGAAGATCCGACATTCCACTGCTATGTTGATCCCGAGTCAAATCAGACCATCATCCAGGGAATGGGCGAGCTCCATCTTGAAGTATACGTAGAACGCATGAAACGCGAGTACAACTGTGAAGTAGAAACCGGAAAACCGCAGGTAGCTTACCGAGAGGCAATTACCCAGCGCGCCGACTTCAACTATACCCACAAAAAGCAAACCGGTGGTTCCGGACAATACGGCCGTGTCGCCGGATTTATCGAACCCATCGAAGCCGATTACGAATTCGTCGACGCAATCAAGGGCGGATCCATTCCGAACGAATATATCCCCTCATGCGATAAGGGTTTCCGCGAGACGCTCAAGAAAGGCGCGCTCATCGGCTTCCCGATCGTGGGCATCCGCGCGACCATCAATGACGGTGCGTCCCATCCTGTCGACTCATCCGATATCGCGTTCCAGCTGGCCGCCATGCAGGGCTTCCGGGAAGCATATATGAAGGCAAAACCGGCAATTCTTGAACCGATCATGAAAGTTTCTATTGAAGGACCCCAGGAATTCCAGGGAAATCTTTTTGGACTTATCAACCAGCGTCGTGGTATAATCCTCTCATCTACCGAAGATGACAACTTTACCCGGGTTGATTCCGAAGTCCCGCTCAGCGAAATGTTTGGCTTTTCCACTATCCTTCGGTCTTCGACCCAGGGTAAAGCAGAATATTCGATGGAATTTGCCAAGTACGGCAAAGTGCCCCAAAGCGTTGCAGACACACTTATAAAAGAGTATGAAGCAAAGCGCAGAGCAGAACAAAAATAAGGAGATTTCGATGGTAAAACAGGATCTTATCGAACGCAGCCCTGTCCGCAATTTTGAAAAAACTCTCGGCGGCGGCGTAAAACCAGGTGAAATTGGTGTTATTGCCTCCAAAAAAGGGCTCGGAAAGACATCTATCCTTGTACAGCTCGGTATCGACAAACTGCTCCAGGGGAATACCGTGGTGCATGTTTCATTCAACCAGCAGTCAGACCACGTGATGACCTGGTACGAGGACATTTTCAACGAACTCGCGAAAAAGAAAAACCTGGACAGGGCAGCCGACGTAAAGGCTGATCTTATATCCAAACGCATCGTGCTGAATTTCAACCAGGATTCGGTAAAAACAACTCAAGTGATAAAAACGATCAAGGCGCTTTCCGACGGCGGAGCAAAACCCGAAGCGATTATCATTGACGGATTTGATTTTTCCAAAGCACTTCCCGACAGCATGACGCAGATGAAAGCATTTGCCCAGGAAATGAATATTACCATCTGGTACAGCGCCAATCTTGAAAGTTTGGAGAAAGGACTTCCCGCAAGTCTTGCCCCTTTTTCAAAAGAACTCGATGTAGTGCTGTATCTTGACCCGAAACCGGACTGCATTCACATTAAAGTTCTCAAGGAACACAATAAAACGGATTACAGCACCGATCTCAAGCTTGATGTCAAATCTTTACTTATTGCCGATAAATAACGTTTCGTGAATGAGAAAAAAAACCGCCTTATGGGCGGTTTTTTTTTGTTCCTGCCTATTGATGCTTTTAATATTATAAATTATAGTAGACTAAACCGGTTTACTACCGGTTTAATGCAGAAATTCTCCGATACAGTTACAAGGGGTTTAAATATGAAACTAAAACGAGCCAGCGGTATTCTCCTTCATCCGACTTCTTTGCCGGTAACTCCGGGAATCGGAACTATCGGAAAACAAGCCTTTCTTTTTGTAGATTGGCTCCAGGAAGCCGGACAATCACTTTGGCAAATCCTGCCACTGGGTCCCACCGGATATGGCGACTCCCCCTATGCCTCGTTTTCCACTTTCGCCGGTAATCCCCTGCTGATTGATCTCGATATATTGCACGAGCTCGGTTATTTATCAGCGGCCGAAATAACCCCTCCCCACTACATCAAGAGCGATGGACCGGTTAATTTCGGTTCTGTGGTCTGGTGGAAAATACCGATTGTAAAACTGGCCGCCAAAAAGTTTTTAACTATGCCCCAGAACGAGAAATTTATACAGTTCAAGCAGGAACATTCCACATGGCTCGATAATTATGCCCTGTTCATGAATATCAAAGAATTTTATGACGCGAAGGCCCAGGAAGAAAAACTGTTCGGAAAACTGTGGAACAACTATTGGCCGATTGAACTCGCTACCCATCAGGAGGATGCCCTTGCTGAATGGAAAAAAGCAAATACTGAAGGAATCGAGATTCAGAAGGTTATACAGTTTTTCTTCTTCCAGCAATGGACAGCCCTGAAGAAATACGCGAACGCCAAGGGAATCTCGATAATCGGTGATATACCAATTTTTGTGGCGTCCGATTCGGCAGATGTCTGGGCAAACCAGGGATTATTCCAGCTCAATTCGGACGGTACCCCGATATTCGTCGCAGGCGTTCCTCCCGACTATTTCAGCGCGACTGGTCAGCTCTGGGGAAATCCCCTGTATAATTGGGATGAAATGAAAAAGGATAATTATGCCTGGTGGAATGAACGCATAAAGTCTATGCTCACCATGGTCGATTTTATACGCATTGATCATTTTCGCGGTTTTGAAGCCTATTGGTCTATCCCAGCGGGCGAAACTACCGCGATTAACGGAAAATGGGTAAAAGGACCCGACCATGCTTTTTTCAATCACATCAAGAAATCACTCGGCGATCTGCCGATACTCGCAGAGGATCTTGGGCTTATTACCGAGGAAGTAAACCAGCTCCGGGATGATTTCGATCTGCCTGGAATGAAGGTGCTTCAGTTTGCCTTTGATGCCAACGAAGCGGGCAAACAGGGATTCACCAATCCCTTCCTGCCCCACATGTATTCCCGAAACAGTCTGGTATACACCGGGACCCATGACAATGACACAATGCAGGGGTGGCTGGACCATGCGACTCCGGACGAGCTCTCCATCATCCGGGATTACCTGGGCGGTTCCTTCAAGCCGAAAGATTTTGTTTCTGAATTGATCAGGATTTCCCTGATGTCGGGTGCAGTCTTTGCCGTATTTCCCCTGCAGGATGTTTATGCCATCGGCAGCGAAGGCCGTATGAATACCCCTTCAACCCTCGGGAACAATTGGGCATGGCGCATGAAGACACAGCATTTTGATAAAACCAAGGCTGAGTGGCTTAAAAAAAACGCTCACTTGTACGCCAGAAATTAATGTGATTAAAAAAGGTGTCCGACAGTTACCGTCGGGCACCTTTTTTTAATATTCATTTGCGCAGGATATGTTAATTATTTTTTGGAAAAAGGTTTCTAAAAATACTCCCCTCATCTCTTTTCTGAATGCGCTCCGGATTACGCGAGAATTTATTGATATGCTCTTCATCTCCCGCGACAAGAAGGATATCGTCCTCCACAAAACTATAGGTGGGATCGCTTATAAAGAAGAAATCGCCCTTATCCCCTTTTCGCATCGCTACCACATTCAGCCCGAACGTTTTGCGCAAGTTCGCGTCGAGCAGGGTTTTACCAAGGCAGTTTTCGTTCACCCGCACTTCGGCAAGGGCAAGATTGGCCGATATTGGCATAAAGTTGAACAGTGCCGAAGAGGCCAGCATGGGCGTGATGCGTTTGGCGGCTTCACGGTCCGGAAAAATAACCTTCGTGGCGCCAACCATGGTCAAAACCTCGCCATGCTCGTCAGTTTGAGCTTTTACAATAATTTCTTTTATGCCCATTTTTTTAAGATAATTGGTTGTCATGATAGAAACTTCGATTTTACCGCCCAGATCGACGATAACTGCGTCAATTTCTTCAGGGATAATTTTCAATAGAGCATTTTCATTGATTGCATCTGTGATATAAGCTGCTTTCGCAATATCTTTGTATTTATCGATAATATCCCTGTCTTTATCGATAATGATAATCTCATTCGTTATTGTCAGTAATTCCTCAAGCATCCGCAATCCGAAAGAACCAAGTCCAATAATCGCAAACTGCTTCATATAATACTCCTATCCAACCATAATATTTGCCGAAGGATATTCGAAAAACCGTTCTTTTTCATTACGGTTAAATCCCAGGGCCATTGCAAATATACCCGTTCGTCCGATATACATAGTGCAGATTATTATCACCTTTCCAAGTAAAGTTAAATTCCCCGTCACACCGAGTGAAAGACCGACTGTACCGAAGGCCGAGAGCACTTCAAAAAGCAAGTCGAATATTGTGCATGAATTGGAAGCAAGGGCTTTCGCCTCCGTACACAATAACAAACCAAGGGACAATAAAACGATTAACATGCTCTTTGCTACAATACTGAATGCCTTTTCGATTACAGAGGTGTCAATATTACGGTTACTTACATTCAGTCCGTTTCTCTCGGTATTTCCACGGAGTGCGTATATGACAACGATAAAAAACGTAGTGGTTTTAACGCCGCCGGCAATGGACCCGGGAGATCCGCCGATGAACATCAGAATCGCGGTAATCAGCTTGGTCAAAGGGGTATATAATTTCTGGGAAACAACCTCAAAGCCCGCCGTTCTTGGTGTTATCGATTGAAAAAACGATGCAACAAGCCGCTCGCTCAGGGGAAAACCAGCCATGGCGTTGTTGTATTCAAGCAGGAAAAAAAGGAGGGCAGAGAAAACGATCAAGACGAATGTGACGATGAGCACTACACGGGCATGAAAACTCATTTTTTTCTTTTTCAAAATCAGACTGTTGACGATATCGGTCAATACGATAAAACCGATTCCTCCGGATACGATAAGAAACATTACCGTAATGCAGATGACCGAGTTTGATCGAAAACCGACAAGGCTGTCGTTGTAAGTGGAAAATCCGGCATTGCAGAAGGCGGAGACGGAATGGAAAAGGGCATCAAGAACAGGTTGAGAGGAGCCTTCCCAGCGAAACGCGAAATATAAAACGAGGGCGCAGGTTAATTCAATCAATAAAGTAAAAATGATGATCGACTTTAATATTTTCCTCGGCTCGGTTTCGACATCATCGGTAAAAAAATCCCGGATAACGGAACGGTTCGCCAGGGACACCCTTTTCTTTGGAACCGCCATATAAAGGGCGACAAATGAAATAATTCCGAGACCACCGAATTCTATCAGCAGCATGATTACAATAAATCCTGCTGTTGTGTAGATATCCATATTCAAGGTTGAAAGACCGGTTACGCAGACAGCGGAAACGGAAGTAAATACCGCGTCAATATAGGGAGCAGGGATTCCGGATTTATATGAAAAAGGCAGAGATAAAAACAAAGATCCCAGAAGGGAAATAATAATAAAATATGAAAACATTTGAACTTTTTCTATAGATAGCCGCATATATTTTCCAGTATATCCCTTAAGAAAAAATTATAGAAGTCTTCAGTTGAATAAGGTTATAACGATTTAAATAAAAAAAAAGCCTGGCAGCTACCTACTTTCCCACTCCAAGGAGCAGTATCATCGGCGTAAGAGAGCTTGACTTCCGTGTTCGGGATGGGAACGGGTATTA